>JAHEDN010000240.1 GCA_024641225.1 Burkholderiales bacterium
TCTTCATCTTCATCACGCCGAAGACCTCGCACAGCTTCTCCTCGGGGTCCGAGATCAGTTCGAACGGGAAGCCCATCTTGGTCTTGAAGTTCTCGTGCGACTTCAGGCTGTCGCGTGAGATGCCCAGAATCACGGCGCCCGCCTTGACGAACTTCCCGTGTGCGGCGGCGAAGTCCGATCCTTCGGTCGTGCAGCCCGGCGTGTTGTCCTTCGGGTAGAAATACAGAACGACGGTCTTTCCCTTGAGCGCCGACAGCTTCACATTGCCACCGGTTGACTCGGCGGTGAAGTCGGGCGCCTTCTTGTCGATCGCTAAAGGCATGAGCTATTCCTCCTGGAAAAAGGCGCCGAGCACGCGCCGGCCCTCGGACATCAGAATGTTGTAAGTGCGGCAGGCGGCTGCCGTGTCCATCACCTCGAAGCCGACGCCGGCGCGGGCCAGCGCTCCGGCCAGGCGCGGGTGCGGGAAGCGCTGGCGCCGACCGGTCCCGAGCAGCACGATCTCGGGGCGCAGTTCCAGCAGGGCGTCGAAGTCCGCCGGGCTCAGCGACTCGAAGGCGGCGGCCTGCCAGCGCTGCACCGGGCCGTCCGGCATCAGCAGCAGGTGACCTTCATGGCGGGACTTGTTGACTTCGATGAAGCCCGACCCGTAGGCAGTGACGGTGTTCAGGCTGGTCGGGGCGTCGGCGTGAAGCTTCAAACGGTCTCCGCGGTTCCCCTCAGGCACCTCGGGATGCTTGCGGTACGGCAACGGCGCGAGGGGAATCCGGGTAAATTATGCCCAACGAAATCCCCTGCACAAGCGGCTCGCGCGCCCTCGTCGGTGCCGGCGCAACAGCGGCCGAGACTCTTCAAATGGCTGAATTCCCGCGCATCAAGCGCCTGCCCCCCTATGTCTTCAACATAACGGGCGAGCTGAAGATGGCCGCGCGCCGGCGCGGCGAGGACATCATCGACATGAGCATGGGCAACCCGGACGGGCCCACGCCGCAGCACATCGTCGACAAGCTCGTCGAGGCGGTGCAGCGACCGGACACGCATGGCTACTCGGTGTCGAAGGGCATCTACCGGCTGCGGCGCGCAATCGCCAACTGGTACCAGACCCGCTACGGCGTCGGCTTCGACCCCGACTCGGAGGCGATCGTCACCATCGGCTCCAAGGAGGGCCTGGCCCACCTGATGCTCGCCACGCTCGACCGCGGCGACACCGTGCTGGTGCCCAACCCCAGCTACCCGATCCACATCTACGGCGCGATCATCGCCGGCGCCGACATCCGCTCGGTACGGATGACGCCGGGCGTGGACTTCTTCGCCGAGCTGGAGCGCGCGATCCGCGAGTCGCTGCCCAAGCCGAAGATGATCGTCGTCGGCTTTCCGAGCAACCCGACCGCGCAGTGCGTCGACCTCGACTTCCACGAGCGCGTCGTGGCGCTGGCGAAACAGCACGGCATCTACGTGGTGCATGACCTCGCCTACGCCGACATCACCTTCGACGGCTGGAAGGCGCCGTCGATCATGCAGGTGCCCGGCGCGCGCGAGGTGGCGGTCGAGTTCTTCACCATGAGCAAAAGCTACAACATGGCCGGCTGGCGGATCGGCTTCATGGTCGGCAACAAGGACCTGGTCGCGGCACTCGCCAGGATCAAGAGCTACCACGACTACGGCAGCTTCACGCCCGTGCAGGTGGCGGCGATCGCCGCCCTCGAAGGGCCGCAGGAGTGCGTCGAACAGATCCGCCGCGAGTACCAGAAGCGCCGCGACGTCCTGGTCAAGGGTCTGCACGAGGCCGGCTGGATGGTCGAGGTGCCGAAGGCGTCGATGTACATCTGGGCCGAAATCCCGCCCGCCTACAAGGCGATGGGATCGCTGGAGTTCGCCAAGAAAGTGCTCGTCGACGCCAAGGTCGCAGTGTCGCCCGGAATCGGCTTCGGCGACTACGGCGATGACCACGTCCGGTTCGCCCTCATAGAGAACGAGCACCGCACCCGGCAGGCGATCCGCGGCGTCAAGGAGATGTTCCGCAAGGACGGACTGCTGCCGAAGGCGGCGGCCTGAGCTCGCCGGGCCGCCCCGGGGGTGAAGCCTTCGAACGCAGCGAGCGGAAAACTTAACTGAGTAAATCGTATTGCCGGACCGCGGCGCGGTCACGGTCAGGACTCCCATGCAAAGCATCAAGATCGGCCTTCTCGGCTTTGGCACCGTCGGCCGCGGCGCCTACAACGTGCTGCGGCGAAACCAGCAGGAAATCACGCGCCGCGCGGGGCGCGGCATCGAGGTCGCCGCGATCGCAGTGCGCAGTGCCGAGCGGGCGCGCGCCACCGTCGGCGACGAGGTGCCGGTGGTGACGGATCCTTCCCAGGTGATATCCCGCGACGACATCGACATCGTGGTCGAGCTGATCGGCGGCTACGAGCCGGCGCGGACCCTCGTGCTGGAGGCGATCAACCGCGGCAAGCACGTGGTCACCGCCAACAAGGCGATGCTCGCCAAACATGGCAACGAGATCTTCGAGGCGGCGCGCGCCCGCGGCGTGATGGTCGCCTTCGAGGCGGCGGTGGCCGGCGGCATACCGATCATCAAGGCGCTGCGCGAGGGACTCACCGCCAATCGCATCGAATGGATCGCCGGCATCATCAACGGCACGAGCAACTTCATTCTCTCGGAGATGCGCGCCAGGGGGCTGCCGTTCGCCGCGGTCCTCGCCGAGGCGCAGCGGCTGGGCTACGCGGAAGCCGACCCGACCTTCGACATCGAGGGCATCGACGCCGCGCACAAGCTGGCGCTGCTTTCCGCGATCGCCTTCGGCGTGCCGATCAACATCGACGCCGCCTACACCGAGGGCATCGCGAAGCTGGCTGCCGAGGACATCCGCTATGCGGAGCAGCTGGGCTACCGGATCAAGCTTCTCGGCATCACCAAGCGCACCGCGACGGGGATCGAGCTGCGCGTGCACCCGACGCTGGTGCCGATCCAGCGGCTGCTCGCCAACGTCGAGGGCGCAATGAACGCTGTGCTGGTCAAGGGGGACGCGGTCGGCGTCACGCTGTACTACGGCAAGGGCGCCGGCGCCGAGCCGACCGCCTCGGCGGTGGTGGCCGACCTGGTCGACGTCACCCGCATGCACACCGCCGATCCGGAGAACCACGTGCCGCATCTGGCGTTCCAGCCCGACCACATGGCCGAGCTGCCCTGGCTGCCGATCGACCAGACCGTCACCTCCTATTACTTCCGCATGCGGGTGGCGGACCAGCCGGGTGTGCTCGCCGACATCACGCGCATCCTCGCCGATGGACACATCAGTATCGATGCGCTGTTCCAGCGTGAGCCAAGCGAAGGAGAGAACCAGACCGACATCATCATGCTGACGCACGATGCGGTCGAGCGCGACGTGGACGCCGCGGTCCGGCGCATCGAGCAGCTGCCGACGGTGCTGGCGCCGGTGATTCGCATCCGCGAGGAAGAGCTGGGCTAGTTCGATGAAATACGTCAGCACGCGCGGCGGCGCGCCGGAGGCCGCGTTTCTCGACATCCTGCTGAGCGGGCTCGCGCCCGACGGCGGCCTGTATCTGCCGGAGTCCTATCCGAAGGTCGGGCGCGCCGAACTCGATGCATGGCGTTTGCTGCCGTACGCCGGTCTCGCCGCCGCGGTCCTGCGCCGCTTCATCAGCGACATTTCGGCGGTCGACATCGAGGCGCTCTGCGAGCGCACCTACACTGCGCAGGTCTATGGCCAGGGCCGCGCCGACAGCGACGCGGCGCAGATCGCGCCGCTGCGCTGGCTGCAGCCGGGCCTGGCACTGCTGGAACTGTCCAACGGCCCGACGCTGGCCTTCAAGGACATGGCGATGCAGCTGCTCGGCGGCCTGTTCGAGTACGCCCTCGCACGCACGGGCGAGGAGCTCAACATCCTCGGCGCGACCTCGGGCGACACCGGATCGGCGGCCGAGTATGCGATGCGCGGCCGCCCGGCGATCCGGGTTTTCATGCTGTCGCCACACGGCCGGATGAGTGCGTTCCAGCGGGCGCAGATGTACTCGCTGACCGACGCGAACATCTTCAACATTGCGGTCGAAGGCGTCTTTGACGACTGCCAGGACATGGTCAAGGCGGTGTCGAACGACCTCGAGTTCAAGCGCCGATTGCGCATCGGCACCGTCAATTCGATCAACTGGGCACGCGTCGTCGCGCAGGTCGTCTATTACTTCAAAGGCTACTTCGCGGCTACTGCCACCAACGACGAGCGGGTGTCGTTCGCGGTGCCGTCGGGCAATTTCGGCAACGTGCTGGCCGGCTGGATCGCGAAGCAGATGGGCCTGCCGATCGAGCGGCTGGTGCTCGCGACCAACGAGAACGACGTGCTCGACGAGTTCTTCCGTACCGGCCGCTATCGCGTGCGCAGTGCCGCCGAGACAAGGGCGACCAGCAGCCCGTCGATGGATATCTCCAAGGCGTCGAACTTCGAGCGGTTCGTCTTCGACATTGTCGGCCGCGACGCGACCACCGTGCGCGCGCTTTGGCGCCGGCTCGACGAGCAGGGCAGTTTCGATCTTGCATCGACACCGCATTGGCAGGCCGTGAAGGACTCGGGATTCGTGTCCGGGAGCAGCACGCATGTGCGCCGGCTGGTGACGATCCGCGAGCTGCACGCGCGCACCGGGCTCGTCATCGACCCGCACACGGCCGACGGGGTGAAGGTCGCGCGAGAGCATCAGGCGCAGGGCGTGCCGATGATCTGCCTCGAAACGGCGTTACCGGCCAAGTTCGCCGAGACGATCATCGAGGCCATCGGCCGTGAACCGCCGCGGCCGGCCGGATATGCCGACCTCGAAAGGCGGCCGCAGCGCTTCGCGGTGCTGCCGGCCGATGTGGCGCGGCTGAAGGCCTACCTCGAGGCGCATGCGCGGTGACGTGCCGATGAAGGTCATCGGCTTCATCGGCTACTCGAACACC
Organism: Burkholderiales bacterium; assembly: GCA_024641225.1. Lineage (GTDB taxonomy): Bacteria > Pseudomonadota > Gammaproteobacteria > Burkholderiales > Burkholderiaceae_F > JADJWR01. The sequence goes on from JAHEDN010000240.1 coordinate 4,951, forward strand.
GGAAAGACCACGCTGATCGAGAATCTGATCCCGATCTTCATCGCCCGCGGCCTGACCGTGTCGACGGTGAAGAATGCCCACCATGGCTTCGACATGGACCGGCCCGGCAAGGACTCATACCGCTACCGGCAAGCGGGTTCGGCG
>JAHEDN010000241.1 GCA_024641225.1 Burkholderiales bacterium
ACGGGCGGGCCCGTGCCACAGCCTCAGCATTCGTAGACAGGTTGGCGTCGTGATCACCACCGTACTGGCGTTCCTGCTCACCCTGGGCGTGCTCGTCGTCATCCACGAATACGGGCACTATCGGGTAGCCGTCGCCTGCGGCGTCAAGGTGCTGCGCTTTTCGGTGGGCTTTGGTCGCGTGCTGTTGCGACGCCAACGCGGCCCGGATGCGACGGAGTTCGTTCTCTGCGCATTGCCGCTGGGCGGCTACGTGCGCATGCTCGACGAGCGCGAAGGCCCGGTGGCGCCGGGTGAGCTCGGGCGTGCCTTCAATCGCAAGTCGCTGGCTCGACGGGCTGCCATCGTGGTGGCCGGACCGGTGGCGAACCTGGCCTTGGCTGTCTTTCTGTACGCTGCAGCGCACTGGATCGGCATCGATGAACCCAAGGCAGTGCTGAGCGCGCCGGCTGCCGGCAGCCTGGCTGAAAGTGCGGGCCTGCGCGCGGGCGACTGGGTCCGCGCCTACTCGGGCACTGGAGATCAATGGACCGACGTGGATTCGATGACCGAGTTGCGTTGGCAGGTCACGCAGGCCGTGCTCGAAGGGCGGCCGCTCCAGTTGCTGGTCAGCGACCGCCGCGGTCACGGTGAGCGTCAGACCGTCCTGGCGCTGCAGACCTTACCGGGCCGCGATGTCGACGCGGCGCTGATGCGCAGGGTCGGGCTCGGCGCGCCTTACAGCGAACCGGTGATGGGCGATGTACGGGCCGGAGGTCCCGCGGCAAATGCCGGCCTGCGCAAGGGCGATCGCGTGCGGGCAACCGATGGGGTGCCGGTCACGGATGCGCAGGGCTTGCGTGAGCGCATCCGATCGGCGGTCGGCGACGGCGTCGGGCTTCGCATGCGCTGGACCGTCGACCGCGACGGGCGCGATCTGGAATTGGTCGTGACGCCACGCGTGGCCCGCGAGGCAGACGCCGTCCTGGGGCGCATCGATGCCTACGTCGGCGCCGCACCGGAGCTGGTGACTGTCCGCCATGGCCCGATCGATGGCCTTGTCCTTGGCGCTGAGCGTACCTGGGAAGTTTCCGCGCTGACGGTGCGCATGCTCGGTCGCATGCTGATCGGCGAAGCCTCGGTCAGGAATCTGAGCGGGCCGTTGACGATCGCCGATTACGCGGGGCAGTCCGTTCAGCAGGGGCTGGCGTACTACCTCGGCTTCTTGGCCCTGGTGAGCGTCAGTCTGGGCGTGCTGAATCTGCTGCCGCTGCCGATGCTCGATGGTGGTCACCTGATGTATTATGTTTTTGAAGGCGTGACGGGCCGGCCGGTATCCGATCTGTGGCTGGCGCGCCTGCAACGCGGCGGTATCGCCGTGCTGCTGATGCTGATGTCGGTAGCGCTGTTCAACGACGTGACCCGGCTTCTCGGTCTGCACTGATCCTTCCTCCATGCCTTCTGTCTTCACTTCTGGGCTGCTGCGCCCTACTGCGGCGCTGGTGGCGGTTGTCGCCGTCTGCGCCATGCCCTCGGCCTTTGCCGTGGAGCCCTTCGTGCTGAAGGACATCCGTATCGAGGGCCTGCAGCGCACCGATCCGGGAACGGTGTTCGCTGCGCTGCCGTTCCGCATCGGCGACACGTACAACGACGAAAAGGCTGCCGCGGCACTTCGTGCCCTGTTCGCGACCGGTCTGTTTTCGGATGTGCGTGTCGTCGTCGAGGACGGGGTCGCCGTCGTGATCGTCGATGAGCGGCCGGTCATCGCCACCGTCAACTTTGCCGGCTTGAAGGAATTCGAGAAGGATGCGCTGCTGAAGTCCTTGAAGGACGCCGGCATCGGCGAAGGCCTGCCGTTCGACAAGGCGCTGGTGGACCGCGCCGAGCAGGAGATCAAGCGCCAGTATCTTTCGCGCAGCCTGTACGGCGCGGAGGTCGTCACCACCATCACGCCGATCGAGCGCAACCGCGTCAACGTGACCTTCACGATGAACGAGGGCGAGGCGGCGCGCATCCGGGAGATCCGGATCGTCGGTGCCAGCGCCTTCAGCGAGTCCACGCTGCTGGACCGGTTCGAGCTCACGACACCGAGCTGGCTGACCTGGTACACGAAGTCAGACCGCTATTCGCGAGCCAAGCTCAACGGTGATCTGGAGACGCTGCGCGCGTACTACGTGAACCGCGGCTACCTCGAGTTCGCGATCGATTCGACCCAGGTCACGATATCGCCGGACAAGCAGGACATCTCGATCGCCATCTCGATCCGGGAAGGTCAGCTCTACACGGTGACCGGTATCCGACTGGAGGGTGATTTCCTCGGCCGAGAGGACGCGTTCCGGGCGCTCGTTGGGTTGCAGCCGGGACAGCCTTATCGCGGGGATGCGGTCACCGAAACGCAGCGCCGGTTCAACGAGCTTTATGGCCAGTACGGCTATACCTTTGCGCGTGTCGATGCGCGACCCGAGATCGACCGCGACAAGGCCCAGGCGATCATCACGTTTGTCGCCAGTCCTCAGCGGCGGGTCTACGTTCGCCGCATCGAGGTCTCGGGAAACACGCGCACTCGGGACGAGGTGATCCGACGGGAGTTTCGGCAGTTCGAGGCCGCCTGGTATGACGGCGCGCGCATCAAGCTGTCGCGCAACCGGGTCGATCGACTGGGTTTCTTCGGCGAGGTCGATGTCGAAACGCGGGAAGTGCCCGGCGTCCCTGATCAGGTCGACCTGGTGATCGCGGTCAAGGAGAAGCCGACGGGCAACCTGCTGGTTGGTGCGGGTTTTTCGAGCGCGGACAGGCTTTCGTTGACTGCATCGATCAAGCAGGAAAATGTCTTTGGCTCGGGCAACTACCTGGGCCTCGAGTTGAATACCAGCAAGTCGTCGCGCAGCTTCGTTTTCAGCACGGTGGACCCGTACTTCACGATCGACGGCGTTTCCCGCGCTTTTGACATCTTTTATCGCACCAGTCGGCCGTTGAACAGCTTGGGCGACTCCTACCAAATCACCACGCCGGGTGCGGCGATGCGTTTTGGCGTGCCTTTCTCGGACTACGACACTGTCTTCTTCGGCATTGGCTGGGAGCGCACGCAGATCGGTACCACCGCGGGCATCCCCAACAGCTATTTTCTGTATCGACAGCAGTTCGGCGAAGCCAGCCAAGCCTTCCCGTTGACGATCGGCTGGGCGCGCGATGGGCGCGACAGTGCCCTTGCACCCACGCTCGGCCGCTATCAACGGCTCAATGTGGAGACGAGTCTCTTTAGCGACGTGCGCTACATGCGCACCAATTACCAGATTCAACAGTTCCTGCCGGTGGCATCCCAGCTCACGCTCGGGTTGAACGCCGAAGTCGGCTACGGCAAGGCCCTGGGTAGCCGGCCTTACCCGATATTTAAGAACTTCTACGGCGGTGGCCTGGGTTCCGTGCGCGTCTTCGAGCAGAATTCGCTGGGCGCCATCGATCCTACGGGCGCCTTCATCGGAGGTGCGCGCAAGATCAACCTGAATGCAGAGCTTTATCTGCCCGTCCCGGGCTCAGGAAATGACAAGTCGCTGCGCATCTTTGCCTTCACGGATGTGGGCAATGTCTGGGGCGACGAGGAGAGGATCAATACCTCCACTCTGCGTGCCTCCGCCGGGTTGGGGCTCAGTTGGCTGTCGCCGGTGGGGCCCCTGAAGTTGAGCTACGGTGCGCCACTGCGGTCGCAGCCGAACGATAGAATCCAACGGTTTCAGTTTCAGATCGGAACCGCCTTTTGATGAAGCTCATGCACATGAAGACGTTCGCGGTCGCCGCGCTGCTGTTCGGGGCCTTCACTTGCGCGGGCGCCCAGGAAATCAAGATCGGCTACATCAATGGCGAGCGCTTGTTGCGCGAGTCGCTGCCCGCCAAGGCCGCGCAGACCAAGCTGGAAACGGAATTCGGCAAGCGCGAACGCGAACTGGCTGAGGATACCAATCGGCTCAAGGCGGCTGCGGACAAGCTCGACAAGGAAGCGCCGACCCTGAGCGAATCCGAGCGCAACCGGCGTCAGCGCGAACTGGTGGACCAGGATCGCGAGTTGCAGCGCAAGCGCCGTGTGTTCCAGGAAGACCTGAACCAGCGCAAGAACGAGGAACTGGCCAATGTCGTCGAGCGCGCGAACAAGGTGATCAAGCAGATCTTCGACCAGGAGAAGTACGACCTCATCGTCCAGGACGGTGTCGTGTTTGCCGGTCCCCGGGTCGACATCACCGAGAAGGTCATCCGCGCCCTGAACGCCAACGGTGGCGCCAAGTAGGGGCTGCACCAGCAGTGACCGAACTCCGCGTTGCCGCGCTGGCTGCCCTGGTCGGTGGCGAGGCGGTCGGCGACGACGGCCTCCTGCTGCGTCGCATCAGTCCGCTGACCAGCGCGGGTGCCGACTCGGTCTCCTTTCTCTCGAACCCCCTTTACCGAGCCCAGCTCGACGCCAGCTCGGCAGCTTGCGTGATCGTCTCGCGCGAGTTGCGTGAAGCGGTGCTGAGTCGACCTTCAGCGGTCCTTTGTGACGACCCCTATCTTGCTTTCGCCCGCTTGACCCAGTGGTGGGCAGCAACCACGCGGCCGGCGTGCGAGCCGGGCGTTCACGCCAGCGCCGTCGTCGAGCCCGGTGCGAAGATCCATCCCTCTGCGTCGGTCGGCGCGCTGGCCTACGTGGGACCCTCGGCGGTCATCGGCGAGGGTGCCGTCATCGCCGCTCATGCGCATGTCGGCCGTGACGCTCAGTTGGGACCGGGTACCCGACTGATGGCGCGCGCCACCTTGCTTGACGGCTGCCGCATCGGCGCGCGTGGGCTCGTGCATGGCGGCGCCGTGATCGGAGCCGACGGTTTCGGCTTCGCCCCCTCAGCCGGTCAATGGGTGAAGATTGAACAGCTCGGTGCGGTGCGAATTGGTGACGACGTCGAAATCGGCGCCAATACCTGTATCGACCGCGGTGCACTCGAGGACACCGTGCTGGAAGATGGCGTCAAGCTGGACAACCTGGTGCAGATCGGCCACAACGTCCAGGTTGGCGCGCATTCGGCCTTCGCCGGCTGTGTGGGCGTGGCGGGCAGCGCCAGGATCGGC
>JAHEDN010000242.1 GCA_024641225.1 Burkholderiales bacterium
CCTTCTGATTTCCGTCGCAGTGCTGCTGACGGGCTGCAAGAGCCTCTACCTCGAGCCGGTGGAACTGGCCCCCGAGCCTGCGCCGCAGTATCGGCTCGCCGAATGGCCCGATCGTGAGTACTGGGCCGGCGTCGTTTTCAACGGTGAAAAGATCGGCTTCACCCACCTTGTGCTCGGTGCGGCCGCGTCGCCGGGCCTGTTCGAGATCCGTTCCGACGCCGCCTTCGCGCTGCGTTTTCTCGGCGTCGACAAGCGCGTCAGCCTGAAGGCTTACGACCTTGTCCGGCCGGATCTCGACCTCGTCGCGTTCAGCTACGAATACGTGATCGATGGCAATGCGGTGGCGCTCGACGGCGAGCGCAGCGGCGACACGCTCGCCGTAACGATCAGGCAGGGTGCCAACGTCGACCGGCAGGTCATCGATGTTCGCGGGCCGGTGTATCCGCTGGCGGCCAGCGTGCTTTACCCCTCGCTGCACGGCCTGTCCCCGGGACGCGAGTTCCGCTACCCCGTCTACAGCGGCGAACTGCAGAAGATCGCGGAAGTCACCCAGCGCATCCTTGCCTACGAGCGCAGCACGCTCTTCGAGGGAACCGCCTTTCACATCGAGACCGCGATGGAAGGGTATCGCGTCGAAACCTGGATCAGCCCTCGCGGCACGCCGCTGCTCGAGATCGCGATGAACGGCGTGCTGATTTCCGGCCGCGAGGACGAGGCGCGCGCCCGGAGCTACCTTGCTGCGGCAAGCCTCAACAAGTCGGAGGCCCTGATCGAGTTCGCGCTGGCGAAACCCGATCAGCCCATCGCCGCGCCACGCAAGGTCACGACGATGCGCATCGCGTTCGTCGGCGCGCCGAGCACGGTGCCGTCGGATGGCGCCCAGCACTGCGTAAGCGAAGTTGGCGAGACGGTATGTACGGTGCGTACGAGCGACGCGGCGTCGGAGCAGGCGGTTTCCATGGCGGCCGCGGATCCCCGCTACCTCGCCTCGACCTTTACGGTGACCGCGCACGACCCCGGCATCGTCGCGGCTGCCCGCGCGATCGGCCGCGGCACTAGCGGTGCGCGCGAGCGGGTGCAACGGATCGCGGCGTGGATGCAGAGCAACGTGCGCGTGTCGCCGGTGGACGTGTGGAGCGCAACCGATGTGCTGCAGAAGCGCGAAGCGGAGTGCCAGGGACACGCGTACCTGTATGCGGCGCTTGCCCGCGCGCTGGGAATTCCGACACGGGTCGTCAACGGCATCGTGTATTCGGAGGACTTCGAAGGCTTTCTGTACCACGCGTGGGCAGAAAGCCTGGTCGACGGTCGCTGGCTCGCCATCGATCCGACGTTCGGGTCGGTGCCGGCCGATGCCACCCACGTCAAGCTCGTCGAAGGCGAGACGCTCGCCGAGTTGACCCCGCTCGTCGAGTGGGTCGGTCGGCTCAAGGTGCGGGTCATCGCCGTCGAGCACGGGCGATAGCGCGGGTATGTGGCCGCCTCGTACGCGCTTGTCCGAGACGAATGGGGCCGACGTTCGGGGTTCAGGGAACACCGGCGAATGCGCCTCCTTCCTCGCTCGTCCGCTCTGTGCCGCAACCATGGCGCATATCGGCCCATCCGTCGACCGCCGGCGCCGCGCCGCCGGTCGAAGCGGCAAAATCATTCTTTCCTGTGCCTCGATCGAGGATACCGATGCACGGAGATACCGGTCTTGCCCGTACCCTGGGCGACGCGGGCTTCGTCGCGCGCATGGCGCGTTTCTTTGACCGGCAGCGGCTGGCGGCGGTGGCGCTCGTCACGGTGCTGCTATCGCTCGGTGCGCTGACCAGCCCCGCGCTGCTGGACTTCTTCTCGCCGGCGGAGATCGCGCTGGCCTGGCTCGAATATCTCGGCGAACTGGCGGCCATCGCGGTCGTGCTGCTCGCCGCCTATACCGCGCTCGACGAACTGCTGGCGCGCAGCATGCCGCTTCGGCTTGCCGTGATCTCCCTTGTGCTGCTGGCTGTGTCCGCCGTGCTCGCGGTGCTTCTGCACGCCTATTACGCGGGCGGGTTCGAGCACCTCCCGCCACCCTTGCGCATGCTTGCCGATTCACTGCGGTGGGGCTTGCCGGCGGTGTTCCTGGCGCTGATCGCCGACGTCCATGGGCGCGCACTGCAGACCGATTCGGCCGCGCATGCCGCCGAACTGGCGCGCGCACAGCTCGAGCAGGCCGAGGCCGAACAGCAGCTGTCTCTGCTGCAGGCGCAGATCGAGCCGCACTTCCTGTTCAACATGCTGGGCAACGTGCGACGCCTTTATCACACCCGGCCGCAGGCCGGCGCCGAAGCCGTCGGCAGCCTGATGCGCTACCTGCGCACGGCGCTGCCGCAATTGCGCAGCCGGCGTGCGTCGCTCGGCGAAGAGATCGACCTGGTGCAGGCGTATCTCGACCTGTTCCAGCTGCGCATGGGGGCGCAGCTCGGGTTCTCGATCGCGGTCGACGACGGCCTGCGCGAAGCCGAGTTCCCGCCGATGCTGCTCGTCACGCTGGTCGAGAACGCGATCAAGCACGGGCTCGAGCCCGCCGGCGGGGGTCGTATCGAAGTGCGTGCCCGGCGTCGTCGCCACCTGCTCGAAGTCAGCGTCCTCGACGACGGCGTGGGCTTCGGGGCCGCGGCGAGCAGCGGTACCGGGGTCGGCCTCGTCAACATCAGGCGTCAGCTGGCGGCGCGCTACGCGGGCGGGGCACGACTGACCCTGGAGGGACGTGATCCCCGCGGCGCCCGCGCGACCATCGCGATTCCGCTGCGTTCCGCTCGGGCCGTCGATCGGGCTTCCGACGACGTCCTTGCCGCCTGAAAGACCGCCATGCTGACCGCCGCGCCACCGATGACGCTCGAAGCGCAGTCTGCCAGGCAGGCACGCGGCTTGAGGCATTGGCTGCAGAACCATCGGGGCGCCGTCGTGATCGCGGGTCTGCTTGCCTTCGCGGGACCGCTCACGTTCTTTATCGGGGCACTGAGCGTCATGCGGCTACCCTCGGCAGTCAACGTGGCGCGCGTGGGCCTGTGGTGGATGCTGTACGGCTTCGCGTTGTGGCTTCTTCTGCTGGCCGCCGGCTACGTCAGCGAGCGACTCGCCCGAAACTTCGGGCGGACCGTCCGTGGCGCAATATGGCTGCTCGCGGCGTGCTCCGCGGCCGCCCTCGCCAACGTCGTGACGGCGGGCCGCGCAACGATCCTGATCGAGCAGGGGCTCGTCCACAGCACACGAACGATGCATCTGCACGGGTTCACGTTCTCGCTGATCATGGCGCTGCTCTACTTTGCGCATCTGCGACGAAGTCGCGAGCATGAACAGGCAGCAGCGCGCCTCGCTGTTGCCCAGACGTTGCAGCGCGACGCGCGGCGCCGCATCGTTCGGGCGCGCCTGCAGGAAGTGCAGGCGCGCATCGATCCGCAGCTCCTGTTCGAGATGCTCGCCATGCTGCGCCGCCTCTACGAACGCGACGTGGCCCGGGCGGAGCGTTTCCTCGACGGACTGATCGACTTCCTGCGCGCAGCGTTGCCGCGCCTCCGAACCGCGTGGTCGAGCCTGAGCCGCGAGGTCGAACTGGCGCGCGCGTTCGTGCGATTGCAGGCGCTGGCGGCCGAGTCCGCCTTCGACATGTCGATCGATCTGGCGCCCGAAGCGTTGCACGCGCGCTTTCCCCCCGGCGTCCTGCTGCCGCTCCTGAATGCGGCGGTCGGCCGTGGTACCGGTCCGTGCCGGCTCTCCGCGACGCGCGCCGGAGAGGGCTGCCGGGTGGTCCTGGCGATCGAGGCAGCCCCGGCGGACGCGGCGGTCGCGCGCGTCCGGTCCCTGCTGATCGAGCTTTACGGCAGCGCGGGAAAGCTGGCGATCGAAAGGGAAGCCGGTGCAGTCAACGTCATCGTGGAGGTGCCTTATGAACTCGCCTGAGCCGGCCACGAAGTCCGGCCCCACTGCGGTTCTCGCCGAGGACGAGCCCTTGCTCGCCGACGAGCTCGCGGACCTGCTGCACGCCCTGTGGCCGCAGCTCGAGATCGTGGCGCGGGCAGGCGACGGCGTGGCCGCGCTCAACGCGATCGAGGCGCATCAGCCCGATGTGGCGTTCCTCGACATCCACATGCCGCTGCTGACGGGCGTCGAGGTGGCGCGCCAGGTCGCAGGTCGTTGCCACGTGGCGTTCATCACTTCGTACGACGAGCATGCACTCGAGGCGTTCGAGGCCGGCGCAATGGACTACGTGCTGAAGCCGCCGACGGCCGCCCGGCTCGCCACGACGATCCAGCGCCTGAAGGCGCGCCTTCAGCAGCCACCGGCCGATCTGCGCCGGGCGCTGCGCGACCTGGTCGAACGCGCGCCGGAAGCACCGCGCTACCTTCAGTGGATCAATGCTTCGCGGGGCGCGGCCGTGCGCCTGATCACCGCGGAGGAGATCCTGTATTTCAAGTCCGACCAGAAGTACACGCTGGTGGTTACGGCGGACACCGAGGCATTGATCAAGAAGACGATCAAGAACCTCGCGGGAGAGCTCGACCCGACCATGTTCTGGCAGGTGCACCGCTCGGCGATCGTCAACGTTCACGCCATCGACAGCGTCATTCGCGACGACCGCGGCAACCTCACGCTGCGCCTGAAGCAGCGGCCGGACAAGCTGCCGGTGAGCGAGGCCTACCATCACCTGTTCCAGCAGATGTAATGGGGTGGCGCCCGGAAATACGCCTGGGACAACACTACGACGCGAGGCACGCCATGAACCCGAAAGACCGCAACACGCGCCGCGAGGTCCTCGCCATGCTCGCCGCCCTCGGCGTGACGCGCGAGGCGCTCGCGCAGGATGCCGTGACGGCCGACCCGCGGTCGTTCAGGGTCGTGCTCGAGAACGATCGCGTGCGAGTGCTCGAGTACAAGAGCGGACCCGGACTCGGTGTCTGCGGCCAGGGGATGCATTACCACCCCGAGCGCGTCACGGTCACGCTGACGGACGCGAAGGTCAGGCTCACGAATTCAAAGGGAACGGCCGTGGTTCGTGACATCGCTGCGGGTCAGGTGTTCTTCGCGCCGGCGGAGAC
>JAHEDN010000243.1 GCA_024641225.1 Burkholderiales bacterium
CGGAGAAAGGATCGCCCGCGCATAGAAGTCGTTCAGCTTGATGGCGCCGATCTCGAGCGACGGCGGCTGCGTCCCGGTGTCGACTCGGACCGTGTCCAGCGCCAGTGCCTGCCAGCGCGCCAGTTCGCTATCGTCGTTCGGGTTCAGCGCGGCGAAGTTCGTCACCCGCCCGCTTCCGTCATAGCGAATGACCGGCAAACCGTTTCGCACGCTGACGGCAAGCATGCCGTCAGCCGAAACGGCAGCGCTGGCCAGCACTGCATTCGCGTACGTGGCAACGTACGGCTGAAGCGTGCTGACATCGACGTTGGCAACGTCGAGCTTCAGTTCAGCCGCCAACGGCTGTGCGCGCAGCCAGCCGCTTGCCTGCGCGGTGCCGTCCCCGAGGCGGGTGCGCAGTTCCACATCCATGCGATTACTCAGATCGCTGGTGACGTTGCGGACTATTGCATTCAGCCCCTCAAGGACCAACGTCACTGTCGGCTGTACGGCCTGATCGAGCGCCTCCAGCCGCGCATTCACAAGTTCGAACTGGTCAAGCTTCATGCTCCACGGGGGGCTCTGGTCAGCCGCAGCCTTCGGCGGCGCGTCGACGATCAGCGCCTGCCAGTCGATGAGTCGGCGGCCGTCCGGTCGACGTCCCGCCTGAGCGCGGACACCAGTGACCGTTGCGCGCTCGATACTGAGGCTGCGCTGCTGCAGATCGACACCGATCCCGCTGACTTCGACCCGTGGTGCCGACAGCAGCGCCAGCCTGCCGCGCGGTCCTTTGACCTGCACGTCGCCAGCGTTCAAGTGGCCTCCCGCAACTTCGACCGCGATATCGCCGCCGGCCTGGGACGCTTTCACGCGGGCGCCAACGCTCAGATCGCCGCTCACCGTGGCGGTCGTGAACAGGCGCAGGTACGGCGCCAGTCCCGTCAGTGGCAGCGACTCCAGCGTTGCATCAAGAGCCACCTGCAGCGGTTCGGCGCGGAGTTCGCCTGCGAGCTTCAACTGCGCTTTGTCGTCCGTGAGCGCGCTGACTGTCAGCCGTGCCGGCGCCTTGCCAGTGGTTGAAAATCCATCGACCTCAACGGCAATCGATTGCACGGTCCGGCTGAAGTCCACCGTTTCGTCGCGCACATGGACGGTGCCGTCGACGAGGCGCATCCGGGAGATCTCCACGCTGAACGGTGCGGCGTCCGCCTTGCCTGCGGTGCCGCCGCCAGGCGGCGCGATCTCGAGGGCGTTCAGGCCTGCAATCGTTCCATCGCTGCGGCGTGTCACGCGCAAGACGGGCGCCGCAAGCGTTGCTGATGCGATCTTCGCGGTCCGTGCCAGCGGCTCGATTTCATCGAGCGTCACTTCGAGCAGGCGCCACTCGGCGACGGGCTCTTGCATGCCGTCGGGCAGCAGTGCGAGGTCGCGGATGGCGGCGCGGCCGGTCAGTAGCAATCGCGCCGGCTGCGCGGGACGGTCTCTCTCCGCCGCTACCGCGCGCCGGAAGGCAAGACGCAGGTCGGTGTCGAGCTCGCCGGATGGGAGGCTGAACTTCACCGGCACGGGCACGTAGCCCAGGTAGGTCGGCAGATGAAGGCCGGTGAGCCGCACTGTCACCGACGTTTCTAGGGACTCGGCAAAGGGCAGCGTCTCGCCGTCGACCTTGAACGGCGTGTCATTGACTTGCGCCGAGAAGGACGGCTTTACCTTGATCTCCTCGGCATCCGGCAGGCTCGAAATGAACGGGATGCCGATGCCGATTTCAGTGACTGCGTGCTTCTTGCCCACGACCCGATCGTCGATCGCGATCGCGCCGTCGACGAGTTCGATGTTGTTGATCGAGAAGCGTGCCGGCTCGCCATCGCTCGGCTTTGCCGCCAGGCGCTCGATGATGTCGCTGAAGTTGAAACGGTTCGGCGCGAGTCGCGCAACGTTGGCGCGGATCGTCTGTACGCGCAGTGATTTGACAATTGGTGCGAGACGCCAGACCGAACCGAAGCTGATCTGCGCGTGCAGTTCGCCGAGGGTCAGAAGCGGTTGCTCTTCACCTGCAGAACCGCTGATCGAGAGATCTCTGGCATCGAGTTGAAGCTTGAACGGGTTGAATCGAATCTCGCCCACTTGCATCGGCCTGCCGATTTCGCGCGCCGCGACGGTTTCGACTCCCCAGCGCAACGCTGCCGGCACGCCGAGCCAAAGACCAATGAGAACCGCGATCGCCGCGGCGACGAGCGAGGCCGCTCCGATCACTAGGTGGCGGCGGGTGAGCCTCATGCGCCAAGTCCTTCAATTGTCGTCATCACGGTCGGTCGGATGTCTTGTCTGCTGTTCGGGCAGGCTTCATGTCGCTGCAGGAAAAACGTTTTGTCCGCCGATCCAGGTCAACAACTGGGTTGGCGTGTCGATCACGTGGTCACCGCCCCAGCTCGCGATGTCGGCATCGGCCCCGAGATAGCCGTAGGCGGCAATGACGGTTGCCACGCCCGCGGCCCGGCCAGCCTGCACGTCGCGCAGGTCGTCACCCACGTATACCGCGCGCTCGCATTCGACCGCGCAGGATTTGAGTGCGTGCTGGATCGGCGCCGGGTGCGGCTTGGCATGCGGTGTCGTGTCGCCGCTGACCACACAGGCGGCGCGCCGATCCAGACCGAGTCGTTCCATCAGGGGCCCCGTGAAGCGGCTGGCCTTGTTAGTGACGACGCCCCAGCGTCGGCCTTCCGCTTCCAGGCGGTCGAGCGTTTCCGCCATGCCGGTGAAAAGCTTGGTCTCCACGCAAAGCCTTCGCTCGTAGTAGTCAAGGAACTCGATCCTCGCGATCTCATAATCCGCATCACCGGGCGCCAGTCCGAGGGCGCGGCCGATCAGGCCCCGGGCGCCATGGCTCGCCATCGGTCGCAGTTGATCGATCGGCAGTGGTTCGAGCCTGCGTTCCGCCCGTTGAAGGTTGGCCGCGGCGGCAAGGTCCGGCGCCGTGTCTGCGAGGGTGCCATCGAGGTCGAACAGCACCAGATCGATCGGCGTTGGCCTCATTCGGGCTTGCGGCAGGCGACCAGATAGTTGACATCGGTGTCGCGGCCGAGGCTGGCGCGACGGGTCAGCGGGTTGTAGGTCATGCCCAGGATCTCGACGACCTCCAGGCCCGACTGTCGTGCCATCGCCGCCAACTCGCTGGGCCGGATCAACTTCGCGTACTCATGCGTACCACGCGGCAGCAGGCGCAGAACGTACTCTGCGCCAACAATGGCCAGCATGAACGACTTCGGGTTGCGATTGATGGTCGAGAAGAATACCCAGCCACCGCGGCGCGACAGCGTGGCGCAGGCCTGTACGCTGCTCGCAGGATCAGGCACATGCTCGAGCATCTCCATGCAGGTAACGACATCGAACGCGGCGGGCGACTCTGCTGCCAGTGTCTCGGCGCTCGTCTCGCGGTAATCGACGGTCACGCCCGATTCGAGCGCATGCAACTGCGCTACCCGAAGCGGCTTGACGGACAGGTCGATTCCGGTCACGTTCGCGCCGCGCTGCGCCATCGCCTCGGCAAGAATGCCGCCGCCGCAGCCGACATCCACCACACGCTTGCCGGAAAGTGCAGCCAGTCGGTCGATCCAGTCCAACCGAAGTGGATTGATCTCGTGCAGCGGCCGCATGTCCCCCTGCGGATCCCACCACCGGTGCGCGAGCGCGCCAAACTTATGAAGTTCCGCCGGATCGACGTTGGGCGGAGAAATATGTTCGATCGTGTCCACAGGGAGATGTTATCCCGCGCGCCGGCCCCAGCCAGCTACGCAATAACCGCTGCGCAAGGTCCGCAAAGGTCGTCTGCATGACGCCGAGCAGTGGTGCGCTTCCGCTAGAGTTCGTTTCTTCTCACCCGTGTACCAGTTTTTCTGGGGTTGCCTATGACCGGACTGAAGTCAATCGCTTCGGCGCTTGCGCTGGCCTCACCCTTGGCGGTCGCGCAGACGCCGTCCACCGTGGTTTCGCCGTTACCCGAGGTCGACGTGAAGCCGGTGGCGGACGCCAAGCCGCTCAACGCTGCCACTGTCGATGCATTCAGGGGTGAGGGACTCTTCTATTTCTCGGGCACTCGGATGGCCAACCTGCGGATCAGCGGGAGTCCGCAGGGCGATCGATATCCATTGACCGAAACCACGACGGACAGTGCGGTAGGTGCTTTCAACGCCAACATCGATGCGAGCCACTTTGTTCGCGACGGTGAAAGGCGCCGCATCGGCCAGCCAAACTTCGCGATTCCCGCGCCCGATGGCGGCGTGCAGCTTGTCTACGAGTCGTCGAGTCCGTTGCGCATCAAGGTGGTTCTGAAGGGTTACGACGTTTCTGGCCTGCGGATCAGGGACTTCCTGCGCACGCCCGAGAACTTCAGCGAGCCCGAGGCGGCGCGCGCGGGCGAGGCGAGATTTCCTGCCGGATCGGTTGCCTACCTCTCGACGGTGCGCTTCCAGGACGACGTTCTGATGCTGCCGCGGCGCGAGTCGTTCACCGGCGCCGCCGATTCGAAGCAGATGGTCGCCAATTTCTCCCGTGAGAACCCGTTCTGCCTTTCATACGAGGATCGCAACGGCGCGCGCCCATACGCCATGATGTTTCGCGACGCAGGCGCGGTCCGCGGCCGGGTTCAGCTCTACGCGGCCAAGCCGGGGACGATGTTCTGTGCTCGCGCCAGCGAGGACGTGCTGGCGGAGGGAACCTGGGAAGAGGCGACGGTCGGCGGCACCAAGGCCGTGGTGCTGTCGTTCAGTGCCAGTGTCGACCCCCTCGATACCGGAGTCGCCGAGGTCGAGCGGGAGGCCGCGCGGATCGCTTTCATAGAACCGCGCAAGGGCGCTCCGGGCGTGCGGCCGGGCAAACTGTACCGGGCCGGCGCGCGCATCGCCGATTATCAATACCGATTCAACGCGGCCGCTGCGACGGCGGTGCGAACCGCACTTGGGATGCCCTGAGGGCGACATGATGCGGCGTGCCCAGAGCGCTTGACGGACTCCGTTTGCGTCTGGGCCAGGCCAGCGCAGGAACAAAAAGCCCCGCCGAAG
>JAHEDN010000244.1 GCA_024641225.1 Burkholderiales bacterium
CGGCAGCGGTCGGAGTCACTGTCCTCGAACTCGTATCGCAGGGCGCGCTGGGCGCGTTCGGTCTTGCGCCGGAGCGCTACACCGAGACCCGCTTGCGGCGTGGCACGGTGGCGGCGAACTTCGACTGGGACGGCCGCCGGGTCACGTTCAGCGCGCGTTCGCACGAGCGGCCGCTGACGGACGGCCTGCAGGACCGCATATCGTTTCAGTTCCAGCTCATGCTGCTCGGCCAGGCGCGGCCGGAGCGGTTTCGCGCCGGCGCGCAGACGGTGCTGTGGATGGCCAGTCGCGACGACGTGAGTGCCTATCGATTCCGCTCCGGCGGTCTCGACACGACGGCCACGGGCATCGGTGAACAAAGCACGGTGCGGATCGAACGCATCGTCGTTGGCGAATCGGACGCGCGCATGGAGGTGTGGCTGGCGCCCGCCCTCGGCTGGCTGCCGGTCCGCCTGCGTTTCACCGATCGTTACGGTCGGGTGACCGAAAGTGTGCTCGAATCGATGGCGACGTCATGAGAACATCTTTGCGCGTCGCGTTGTCCGCCGGTCTGGCTGCCGTGATACCCACGGTCGCCGGCGCCGAGCTCGCCTGCGGTGCCAACCCACCACTGTCGATGCAGGTCCGTCTCGAATATGGCGTGACTGCGAGCCGGAAGCTGATTTCGCTTTCCGGCGACGGAGTGGTCACTTATCAGCGCAACGGCGACGAATACACGATGGAGTCGTCGCTGCAGGCACTGGGCATCTTCGAGATCAAGCAGCGCTCCGCCGGTACGGCCGGAAGGGAGGGCCTGTCACCGCGGAAGTTCACGCAGCAAACGACCGGCCGACCGACGTTCAGCGTCGACTTCGACTGGCCGGCGCAGCGGGTGGCGTTTAGCCGGACCGGCAAGTCGGCGCCGACGAAGCCGCAGATGCAGGACCGGCTGAGCCTGCTCATGCAGCTGGCATGGCGCTACCACGCCGATCCGCGCGCGCGCACGATCGAAGTGCCGGTTGCCGGACATCGGGGCGCATCGAACTACGTGTTCGACGTCCACGGCTCCGAAACCATCAGCGTGCCGGCCGGGCGTTTCGAGGCGGTCAGGTTCGAGCGGCACAAGGAAGACGGCGACGAAACGCTCGAGGTCTGGCTGGCGACGGAGATCTGCTCGCTTCCGGCACGGGTGCGGTTCACCGACGACAAGGGCCTGCGGGTCGAACAGCAGCTGCGTGCGGTGCGGTCGCCCTAGAAGCTGCTCTCGGCCGGCTCAGCGGACCTTGATGCCGGCAAGCTCCGGCTTCGGCGGCGGAAATGCCGGCGCCAGGCGCCGCAGCGTGGCCAGCAGGATTTCGGTCACCATCAGGTTGCGGTTGGTCTTGCTGTCCGCAGGAACGACGTACCACGGCGCCTCGCGGGTGGCGGTCCTGGCGAGCATTTCCTCATAGGCTTTCTCATAGCGCGGCCAGAGCTTGCGCTCCTCGAGGTCCTGCGGGTTGAACTTCCAGTGCTTGTCCGGATCGTCGATCCGCTCCTGCAGGCGTTTGCGCTGCTCCCCCTCGGAAATATGCAGGAAGCATTTGATGATCGTCGTGCCCGTCTCGACGAGCAGGCGCTCGAAGGCAATGATGTGGTCGAAGCGCCGCTGGCGTTCGTCGTCGTCGATCCAGCCGTGCACGTACTCGATCAGCACGGCCTCGTAATGCGAGCGATTGAAGATCACGATCTCGCCCTTGCCCGGCACGTCGCGATGGTGGCGCCATAGGAAGTCGCGATCCTTTTCCGGTTCGGTGGGGGCGCGATACGACACCGCCCGCACGCCGAGCGGGTCGACCGCCTGGAACACCGCGCGGATGGTGCCGTCCTTGCCGCTCGTATCCATTCCCTGCAGGACCAGCAGCACCTTGTCCTTCTTGAGCGCGTAGAAGCGGTCCTGGACCAGCGCGAGTTCCTTGGACTGCTCCGCCACGCGGAGCTTGGCCGTCGCCTTTCCTTGCCGCACGAACGGCTTCGCTCCCGCATCGAAGCGCTTCAGCAGGATCTTGCCGGTCTTCTCGAGCCGATACCGTTTCAGTTCGTCCGCCACGTTTGCCTCTCAGCGTGTGTTCTCGATGCGACGCATGCTAGCCGGCGCGGCGACGATCGTGGGGGCGGCGGCGGAGCCGGGCTGCCGGGTGATGGCGTTCTGAAGGATCGATCAGATCTTCCTCAGCCACCACTCCCCCTGAAAGAAATCCTGCAGGTACGCGATCAGCGCGGTGACCTTCGCCGGCACCTGTTTCGGCGAGGCGTAGACGGCGTGGATCTCCTGCTCCGGCAGTGCGTAGTCGTCGAGCACGGGGACCACGCGCCCGGCGGCGACCGACTGGGCCGCCACGTACCAGGGCAGGGCGGCGAGTCCCATGTGCGCGCGCACCGCGTGCAGGATTGCGGAGAGGTTGTTGGAACGCAGGCTGCCGTGCACGGCCACGCTTAGCGGCCGCTGGCCTCCGCGGACGAAGTGCAGCCGGTCGTCGCCGAGCACGGTGCTGTAGATCAGCACGTTGTGCCGGGTGAGGTCGGCCGGCGCGCGCGGCTTGCCGTGCTTCTTCAGGTAGGCGGGCGTGGCAACCGTCACCCACGGATTGGTGCCCAGAAAGCGCGCGCCGAGCGACGAGTCGGCGAGCTTGCCCATGCGGATCGCCACGTCGATGCCGCGTGCCACCAGGTCGACGTAGGTGTCCTCGAAGGAGAGGTCGATGTTCAGCTGCGGGTGCCGCTTCATGAAGTCGAGCGTGAGCGGCGTGATCACCCGGCGGCCGAAGGCCACCGAGGTGCCGATGCGCAGCGTGCCGCGCACCTGGCCCTGGCGCGCGTTGGCGATGTCGTCGGCGTCCTCGATCCTTTCGAGGATCTCCTTGCACTTGTCGTAGTACAGCGCGCCGACCTCGGTCAGGCTCAGGCCGCGCGTGTTGCGGTTCAGCAGTCGCGCGCCGAGCTGGCGTTCGAGCGCCGCCACGTGCTTGGTGACGGTCGGCTGCGTGAGGTTCAGGTCGCGCGCCGCCCTGGAGAAGCTGCCACTTTCGGCCGCACGCACGAACAGCTGCCAGCCGGTGATCCGGTCCATGTCTGGCCCTCCTTGTGCGCAGCCATTCCAGCACGGAATAGGTGTTATCGCCAGCGCTGGCGTTCCCCTGCGGGCGGCGGCTGCCTACAGTGGACGGCATCCGATCGATCTGCTTTCGCAGGAGGAAACCATGGCCCGAATGACTGCCGCCGAAGCCGCCGTGCTCGTCATGGAGCGCGAGGGAATTCACACCGCGTTCGGCGTTCCGGGCGCGGCGATCAACCCGCTGTACTCGGCGCTGCGCCGGCGCGACAGCATCACCCACATCCTCGCTCGCCACGTCGAGGCGGCTTCGCACATGGCCGAGGGCTACACCCGTGCGCGCGCCGGCAACATCGGCGTGTGCATCGGCACTTCCGGCCCGGCGGGTACCGACATGATCACCGGCCTGTACTCGGCGATCGCTGACTCTATCCCGATCCTGTGCATCACCGGCCAGGCGCCGCGCGCGCGGCTTTACAAGGAAGACTTCCAGGCGGTCGACATCGAGTCGATCGCCAAGCCGGTCACCAAATGGGCGGTGACGGTGCGTGAGCCGGCGCAGGTGCCGCGCGCTTTCCAGCAGGCGTTCCATTTGATGCGCTCGGCCCGGCCCGGTCCGGTGCTGATCGACCTGCCATTCGACGTGCAGATGGCCGAGATCGAGTTCGACATCGAGACCTACGAGCCGCTGCCGGTGTACAGGCCCGCCGCCACGCGCAAGCAGATCGAGAAGGCGCTCGACATGCTGGCCGCGGCCGAGAAGCCGCTGATCGTGGCCGGCGGCGGCATCATCAATGCCGATGCCGCGGGCCTCCTAGTCGAGTTCGCGGAGCTGACCGGCGTACCGGTCATCCCGACACTGATGGGCTGGGGCGCGATCCCCGACGATCATCCGCTGATGGCCGGCATGGTTGGCCTGCAGACCTCGCACCGCTACGGCAACGCGACGATGCTGGCCTCCGACTTCGTGCTCGGCATCGGCAACCGCTGGGCCAACCGGCACACCGGCTCGGTCGAGGTCTACACGAAGGGACGCAAGTTCGTGCACGTGGACATCGAGCCGACCCAGATCGGCCGCGTGTTCGCCCCTGACTACGGCATCGTGTCCGACGCGAAAGTGGCGCTGCAACTGTTCGTCGAGGTGGCCCGCGAGCGCAAGAGCACGGGCCGGCTGCGTGACTACACCGACTGGTCTGCACGCTGCGCCGAGCGCAAGCGGCTGATGCTGCGCAAGTCGCACTTCGATAACGTGCCGATCAAGCCGCAGCGCGTCTACGAGGAGATGAACAGGGTCTTCGGCCGCGACACCGTGTACGTGACGACGATCGGCCTGTCGCAGATCGCCGGCGCGCAGTTCCTGCACGTGTACGGGCCGCGGCAGTGGATCAACTGCGGCCAGGCCGGCCCGCTCGGCTGGACGATTCCCGCCGCGCTCGGCGTGGTGGCGGCCGATCCCGCCAGGCAGGTCGTTGGTCTTTCCGGCGACTACGATTTCCAGTTCCTGATCGAAGAACTGGCGGTCGGCGCGCAGTTCCGTCTGCCTTACGTGCAGGTGCTTGTCAACAACAGCTACCTCGGGCTGATCCGCCAGTCGCAGCGCAACTTCGAGATGGACTTCTGCGTGCAGCTCGCGTTCGAGAACCAGAACACGCCGGAGGAGGCAGGCGAAGTGCGCGGCTACGGCGTCGACCACTGCAAGGTCGTCGAGGGCCTTGGCTGCAAGGCGCTGCGCGTGACCGAGCCAGGCAAGATCGAAGGCGCGCTGCGTAAGGCGCAGGCGATGGCGCAGCAGTACCGCGTGCCCGTGGTCGTCGAGTGCATCCTCGAGCGCGTGACCAATATCTCGATGGGCACCGAGATCGACAACGTGATCGAGTTCGAGGACGTCGACTGCCGCCACCCCGAGGGGCGCAAGGGACTCGAGCTGGCCGGGCTGCTCGAATGAGACGGCTTATGCTGCT
>JAHEDN010000245.1 GCA_024641225.1 Burkholderiales bacterium
GACCGTGGACTTTGCATTCGCGACGTCGAATTCGGCGATCGTTCCCAACCCGCGCAGGCAGATCGTCGACATTGCCAAGTGCAAGGGCTGCCACGACGACCGCAAGCACGGCGACACGGTAGTGCCCCGCCTGAGTCTGCACGGCGCCAACCGCAACGAGAATCTGGACCTGTGCGTGGTCTGCCACAACCCGAACCAGACCGACGTCCCGTATCGCTACTCCGAACCAAGCGACCCGCGCATCGGCGGACCTGAAACGCCGATCGCCTTCACGACCCTGGTGCACTCGATCCACGCCGGCGGTTTCAGGAAGACGCCGTACGTGGTCATCGGATTCAACAGTTCGGTCAACGATTTCAGCCACGTGCGCTTTCCGGCCGAGCTCAGGAAGAGCTGCCTGAAATGCCACGTCGAGGTCAACGGCAAGGGCACTTTCGAACTGCCGCTTAAGTCCGAGGTGCTGGGAACGACCGTCAAGACGCAGAGCATCTACCAGGTCGGGAAGGGCAAGGACCGCACGATCGACGTGAACCCTGCCAATGACCTGAAGATCACGCCCACCGCGGCGGCCTGTTCCGCCTGTCACGACAACAGCGAAGTCCGTAGCCACATGATCAGGACCGGCGGCGCCTCATTCGCCACAACCCAGGAGAAAATCGACAAGAAGATCGTCGTCGAGCGTTGCGTGAGCTGCCACGGACCGGGCAAGAAGATGGACGTGCGCAAGTCGCACGAGATCAGCAGCAGCGAAGGCGACCGCCGCCGCAGCAGCGATCGCAGCAGGTCGGACGACTAGAACCATCTGATCGTCCCTCCGGCCGCTGGCCGAGTGCAAACGCCCCGCCTGCGGGGCGTTTGCGACTGCTCGACAGGGTCGAATGGCGTGGGCGCGGCCCCGGTAGGCGGAGATGCCGGCAACCAACCAACGGCTAACTGGCCGGCCGCGTCACCGCGCGTTCGATCATCTTCCTGATCTCGACCGGATCGTCGGCCCGCAACACACGGGAGGCGAGCTTCGCCGCCGTCTTGGTTGACAGCGTGAACAGCCGTTCCTTGACCGACAGCACCTGCGACGGGTGCATCGAGAACTGGCGCAGGCCCATGCCGAGCAGCAGTTCGGTCAGATCGATTTCGCCGGCCATCTCGCCGCACACCGCCACTGGTGTGCGCGCCTTGGCGCCGATACGGATCGTGCGCGCGATGAGGTGCAGCACGGCCGGGTGCAGGTGCTCGTACAGGTGCGCGACGCTCGAATCGGCGCGGTCGATCGCCAGCGTGTACTGGATCAGGTCGTTGGTGCCCAGCGAAAGAAACTTCAGCCGCCGCACGAACGCGGGCAGCGACAGCGCCGCGGCCGGCACCTCGATCATGCCGCCGACCGGCACGCGCGCGTCGTACTTGACCTTGCGCTCTTTCAACTGCTCGCGGGCCCGGGCGACGAACGAAAGCGTCTGCTCGACCTCGTGCACGTGCGCGAGCATCGGCACGAGGATGCGCACCGTGCCGACGCTGGAGGCGCGCAGGATCGCGCGCAGCTGGGTCAGGAACAGGTCCGGGTAGGCCAGGCAATAGCGGATCGCGCGCAGGCCGAGCGCCGGGTTCGACTCGATCGTCGGCGCCCCGGCCGCGATGCCGAGGCCTCGGCGCGCCTTGTCGGTGAGCACCTTGTCGGCGCCGACGTCGAGCGTGCGGATCACGACGGGCTTGCCTTTCATCGCGCGGGCGACCTTGGCGTATGCCTCGTACTGCTCGTCCTCGTCGGGCAGCTGATCGCGGTTCATGAACAGGAATTCCGTGCGAAACAGGCCGATGCCGTCGGCGCCGGCATCGAGCGCGTCGCGCGCGTCTTCGGGCAGCTCGATGTTGGCCAGCAGGTCGACCGCAATGCCGTCCTTGGTGCGCGGCAACCTGCCCTTGAGCTTGCGCAGCGCAATGCGGCTTTCGACCTGCGCGCGCAACCGCTGCCGGTAGAGCGTGAGATCGGTCGGTTCCGGACGGATGCGCAGGCGGCCGGTCTCGGCGTCGAGCACGACCAGGTCGCCCTCCGCCACAGATTCGCGCGCGTTGGACACGCCGAGCACGGCCGGCAGTCCGAGGCTGCGGGCCATGATCGCAGTGTGCGAGTTGCGGCCGCCGAGCTCGGTGACAAAGCCGGCAACGTCGACCTCGGCGCGCTCCTTCAGGTGCAGCATGTCGGTCGGTGCCAGATCGCGGGCGATCAGGATCAGTCGCTCGCCATCGGCAGGCTTGGGCGGCAGCGCCATCGTGCTGTTGCGGCCGCTGACCAGCGCCTTCATTACGCGCTCGACGACCTGGCGGACGTCCTGCGTGCGGCTGCGGAAATACTCGTCGTCGATCGCCTCGAACTGCTTGCAAACCTGCTCGAGCTGGATCGTCAGCGCCCATTCGGCGTTGATCAACCGGTTGCGCACCAGGTCACGCGGCTCGTCGCACAGCAGCGGGTCGTCCAGGATCATCCGGTGCAGGTCCAGAAACGCCCGAACTTCGCCGGGCGCGTCGGGCGCGACATGAGTGGCCAGTTCATCGATCTCCGCGCGCACCAGCGAGAACGCATTGTTCAGGCGCGCCACTTCGTGCAGCACGTCCTTGCGCTCGATCGAATAGTGGCGGGTCTCGAGTTCGGAAGGCGCCAGCAGGTGCGCCCGTCCAATGGCGATGCTCGGGCTGCTACCCGATACGATGCCGACGCCTGCCAGTTCGCTGCTCATCCGCTCCGCCGGCCGCCACCGTTCTCTGCGGCGCGTTCCCTTTCTAGTCTTCGCCGAAACCGTCGGCGATCAACTGGCCGATCGCCTGCAGCGCCTGCTCGGCGTCCTCGCCTTCCGCTTCGACCGTGACACTCGATCCCTGCCCGGCCGCCAGCATCATCACGCCCATGATCGACTTGGCGTTCACCCGCCGGCCGTTGCGCGAAATGTGAATGTCGGCGGCGAAGCGAGACGCCGTCTGGGTCAGTTGCGCCGACGGCCGCGCGTGTAGGCCAAGCTTATTGCTGATCGTGAAGTCGCGCTTGATCATCGCCCTGTGCCGGCCGGGCGCCCTGATGCTGCACCGCAGTCGAAGCCACCTGCATCACGCCCTGCGCGCCGCCGGCCAGCGCCTTCTCGGCCGTCTCGGCGAGCGATCCGTCGCGATAGCACAGCGCGCGCAGCAGCATCGGCAAGTTGACGCCGGCGATCACCGCCACCCGTCCCGGCTCGGCCAGCTGCGTGGCGACATTGCCCGGCGAGGCGCCGAAAGCGTCGGTCAGAACCAGAACGCCGCTGCCCGCATCCACGTCCGCCAGCAGCGAACGCGCCAACTCCAGATTGGCCGCCGGATCCGAGTCCGGGAGCAGGTCGAACGATCGCAACTGCTCGCTCGCCCGGTCGGGAGCGCAGGCGTAGACGTGCGCCGCGGCGGTGGCCATCGCGCTGGCCAAAGGAGCGTGGGCGATCAGGAGGATGCCGACCACAATTCAGGCGGCGGAAGTGTACGCATCGCTTCGCGATGCACGTGCACTTTCGCCGGCAAGACAGTTTGGCGCGCGCCCTTCGGGCGGCCGGGCGGGCGCGCGCAGGACATGGGCCACGAAGGTGCCGCTGCGCGGCGCCGAAAGCAGGGGGGACAGCGGCGCGATCACCGGCTGACCGCCTTTTCCAGCGCATCGACGAACATTCCGGCGACGTCGAAGCCGGCCTGCTGTTCGATCTCGACAAAACAGGTCGGGCTGGTGACGTTGATCTCCGTGAGGTAGTCGCCGATCACGTCCAGGCCGACCAGCAGCAGACCGCGCGCGGCGAGCGTGGACCCGATGCCCTCCGCGATCGCGCGGTCCGAGTCCGTCAGTGGCTGCGCCCGTGCGATGCCACCGGCCGCGAGATTGCCGCGCGTCTCGCCGGGCTTTGGGATGCGCGCCAGCGCGAAGGGTACCGGCGCGCCGCCAATCAGCAGCACGCGCTTGTCACCATTGCGGATTTCGGGGATGTAGCGCTGCGCCATCACCGTGCGCGCGCCGTTGTGCGTCACGGTTTCAAGGATCGCGTTGAGGTTCGGCTCGTGCTGCTGCAACACGAAGATGCCGATGCCGCCCATGCCGTCGAGCGGCTTGACGACGACCTCGCCGAGATCGCGATGAAACTCGCGCAGCGCCTCGATCTCGCGCGTCACCAGTGTCGGCACCGTGAAATCGGCAAACTCGGTGATCGCAAATTTCTCGTTGTGATCGCGCAAGGCGCGCGGATCGTTGAACACGGCAGCGCCGTCGCGCTGCGCCGCCGACAGCAGGTGGGTGGCGTACAGGAATTCGGTGTCGAACGGCGGGTCCTTGCGCATCAGCACCGCGTCGAAGCCGGCGAGCGCGCGTGCGCCGGCATCGAGTTCCACGAACCAGGGCGCCGCCTTGTCGCCGGCTGGCAGTAGTTGCAGCCGCTGCGCTCGCTCGGTGACCCGGCCTTCGCGCCATCGCATGTCAGCCGTCGTGCAGGTCCATATGTCGTGGCCGCGCACCGCTGCGGCCCGCATCATCGCCACCGTCGAATCCTTGTAGGCCTTCAACGTCGGCAACGGGTCGACGACGAACAGCAGCGACAATCCCTGTGACATGGCCGGTCCGCCTCGTCAGCCCGCGACGGGTGCCGCGCTGCAGGCCAGGCGGGCGCGCCGGGCCTCCGCAATCACGGGCTCCGAATGACTGGCAACGAATCGCACGGCAACCTCGGCGAGCGGGGTCACGCTGACGGGACCCCGCGAACTCAGACGCGAGTCATTCTAGCCAACGCGCCGGCCCTGATCGCACCGCAAAAAAGAAAAGGGCGCCCCGGAAAGGGGCGCCCGAAGTCGCCTTGGTGCACTTGCGTCGCGAAAGAACGCAATAACCGGCGAGTTAGGGAGACACACCGGTATCAATGCAAGCACCGTGCCAATGAGAGCGGAAACACAACGGCCGCGCCGGACAACCGGCGCGGCCTTTGTGCTCCAGCAGCAGGCGTGCAGACGAGACGTCAGCCGCCGGCCCG
>JAHEDN010000246.1 GCA_024641225.1 Burkholderiales bacterium
CCAGATCGGCACGCTGACGGAGACATTTGCCGCAATCGAGATGGCCAAGCGCGCCGGCTACACGGCAGTGATCAGCCACCGCTCCGGCGAGACCGAGGACAGCACGATCGCCGACATCGCCGTCGGCACCAACGCCGGCCAGATCAAGACCGGCTCGATGAGCCGCTCCGACCGCATCGCCAAGTACAACCAGCTGCTGCGCATCGAGGAGGACCTCGGCGACATCGCCAGCTATCCTGGCCGCAGCGCGTTCTACAGCGTGCGCTGACAGGCAAGATGCGCTGGGTCGTCTGGACCATGTTCGCGCTGCTGCTGCTGGTGCAGTGGCCGTTGTGGTTCGGCAAGGGCGGCTGGCTGCGCGTGTGGGAACTGCAGCGAGCGATCGCCGCGCAGCAGGACCACAACGCCGCGCTTTCGGCGAGCAACGGCGTGCTGGCGGCCGAGGTGCGCAGCCTGAAGGAGGGCCGCGAGGCGATCGAGGAGCGGGCGCGGCATGAACTGCAGATGACCCGCGGCGACGAAATCCTGTTCCAGCTGGTCCGGCCTGAAGCGGACCGCGCGGCTTCGACGCCGGCGGCGGACACCGCAATGGGCAAGTAGGCCCGCGCGGCGGATCGGCGCCGCAGTTGCCGCGCGCCGGGACCAGCGCCGTCGGCGGCGCTGCTGGTGGCCGCGGCGCCCGTGCAAGGAAAAGACCATGAACCTGCATACCCTGCTGCGACGGCGAGAGGCGGAAGGCAAGCCGCTGCGGGTCGGGCTGATCGGCGCCGGCAAGTTCGGCTCGATGTACTTGTCGCAGGTGCGGCACACGCCCGGCGTGCGGCTGTCGGCGGTCGCCGACCTCGATCCGGCGCGGGCCCGTGCCGCGCTGGCGAACGTGGGCTGGCCCGATGCCGTGATCGGCGCGGTGGCGTTCACCGATGATGCGATGGCGATGATCGGTCGCAGCGACGTCGACATCGTGATCGACGCCACCGGATCGCCGGCCTCGGGCATCGCGCACGTGCTGGCCTGCTGCGAGCACGGCAAGCACATCGTGATGGTGAACGTCGAGGCCGACGCGCTCGCCGGACCGCTGCTGGCGCAGCGCGCACGCGAGGCCGGCATCGTCTACTCGCTCGCCTACGGCGACCAGCCGGCGCTGATCTGCGAGATGGTCGACTGGGCGCGCGCCTGCGGCTTCGAGGTGGTTGCCGCCGGCAAGGGCACCAAGTACCTGCCCGAGTACCACGCCTCGACGCCGGACACGATCTGGGGCTACTACGGCATCACGCCGGAGAACGCCAGGCTCGGCGGACTGAACCCGCAGATGTTCAACAGCTTCCTCGACGGCACCAAGAGCGCGATCGAGATGTGCGCGGTGTCGAACGCCACCGGCCTGGCCGCGCCGTCGGGCCTGAGCTTTCCGCCGTGCGGCGTCGATGATCTGCCGCGCGTACTGAAGCCGCGCACCGATGGCGGCGTTCTCGCACACCGTGGCCAGGTCGAGGTGATCTCCAGCCTCGAGCGCGACGGCAGCCCGGTGTTCCGCGACCTGCGCTGGGGGGTGTACGTCGTCTTCGCCGGTGGCAGCGATTACGTCGAGCGCTGCTTCCGGGAGTACGGACTGAACACCGATCCGAGCGGCGAGTTCTCGGCGCTGTACAAGCCTTATCACCTGATCGGGCTGGAACTCGGCATCAGCGTGGCGAGCATCGGCCTGCGCGGCGAACCGACCGGCACGCCGATCGCCTTCAACGCCGACGTGGTCGCTACCGCCAAGCGCGATCTGGGCGCCGGCGAAATGCTCGACGGCGAGGGCGGCTTCACCGTCTACGGCAAGCTGATGCCCGCGGAAGAGTCGCTGCGGCTTGGCGGGTTGCCACTCGGCCTTGCGCACAAGGTGAAGCTGAAGCGGGCCGTGGCCGCGGGCGAATCGGTGCGCTGGGACGACGTCGAGGTCGACGAGACACAACTCGCCGTGCGGATGCGCCGCGAAATGGAACGGACGATGGTCTGAGGCGGCCGTCGCTGCCGCGACGGCCGGGCGTTCGAGCGAGATTCCGAGACCGCGACCCGTGCGCGGTGGCGCCGGCGACTTTCTCATGAACTGGGTCTGAAAGGACCGACACCGTTCCGCTCAACCGGACCGTCGAGTTGGTGTCTGCCGGCACATCACCTTTGCAGCGGAACCGGTCAGCGAGCCAGCGAGCTGGGCAGGCCGAACCGGCCAGTTGCCGTCGCAGGCGACGGGCGGCTTGCCGGCAACCTCGAGGCGCTACCGATCGAGCGGAGCGTCGAGTGCATCCCTTGCCGAGCCGCAGGCGGGGAGGAACGTTCGAATGGATCTATCCTCGACGTTCCGTTTCAGAACAGTTGCTGGATGACCTTCGCGCTGTCGTACGCTGAGTGCGCGATCACGACGATCCACAAGTTCCGCCCGGTCCGCAAGTAGATCAGCCCGAACAGCACGCCCATGCCTGCAGCGAACACCACGCCCCCGAGTCCACGACTCGCGTGAAGCAGCCCGAAGAGTAGGGATGCCCCGACAACTGACACGACCCACGCGCTTGTGCCTCCCCCCAGCATCCGGGCGATTCGATTCATCAGCAGTCCCCGAACGGAAAGCTCTTCGACCAGACCGACGGGGAGGATGGTGTAGGCAAGGAAGACGAGCAGCGCTGGCAGATGTCCCCTCAGTGCAGCCAGGATCGAAGGCGCCTGATCCGGAAGGGTCGACCGGACAAACGCCCCCCAGGCGTAACCGAACAAGATCGTCAGCACGCTGACGCCCACTGCCAGCCGTGTGAACCGGCCCAGGTCATCGGGTCTGCTGAGCCCAAACGTCGACCAAGACTCGCCTCGAGCCCAGAGCACGAGTGTGAGGATCGGCAGGACGATGAGCGGCACCACGAACAGGGTCGCGACAATTCGAGGATCCGAAAGGCTGGCAGGCCCGACGACGCCGGTGAGCGCAGTCATCGCGGCGGACTGCGCGGCCGCTGCCGCAAGGTAGGCGAGCAGGCACAGGGCGACATCAACGAGTCCGGCGCCGATGCGGCGAGGCGGAGCGGGGATCGGCGTGGTCGCGGTCTTGTCCATCATGAGTTCTGCCTCCTCGGTCTGACGATTCGTCGAGGCACGGAGGCCCGGGGCGCAACTGCATCTCCTACCATCTCTGACAGGCGCTTCAGAACCTGCTGGGCAGCTCGTTCCGCGGACGTCGCGCGTCGCATTCGTCTGAACATGAACGCTTCCTTGCAGGCCGCGGATGCGACTGCTATGGCGTTTACGACGAGCATCTCGAACGCTCCTGAACGACGCCCCCGCGAGTTGACCGAACGCATTCTTGCCGGACGCCCGTGCGCCAGCACTTGCGCTCTCGTTCGCGGGCACTCACCATTGAGCGACGGCTTAGCGGAACTTTATCGCGTGACTCGTAGTACCGCTCCGGGTCGGGTCCGGCTGTCCGGGCACCGCTGCGCGGACGGCCGAAGTAAGTCCGAAGCGGTCGCGCGCCAAGCCTCAACGGAGGCGCACATCGCGACCCATCGAATCCGTTCCGGCGTGCCGGCGACCGGTGTCTGGCCGCCAGGTCAAGCTTCGATCGGGACAACCTAGTGCCGGGTCGTCGCGATTGCCTCGCGCGTCACGCCGGAGGCGAAAAGCTGCGCGACGTCGACTGCATCGAACGCGTAGCGTGCGTTGCAGAAGTCGCAGGTGATCTCGACGTCGCCGCGCTCGGCCAGGATCGAATCGACTTCTTCGCGCCCGAGCGCCAGCAACATGCGGCCGCTGCGGTTGCGCGAGCAGTTGCATTCGAAGCGCGGCGCGACGGGCTCGAAATGCTGCAGGTTCTCCTGCCAGTACAACCGGTGCGCCAGCGCTGCAGGCTCGAGCGCCAGCAACTCGTCGCGCGTCAGCGTTGCGGTCAGTGCGCCGACGCGGTCCCAGGCGTCGACATCCGGCTTCGCGGCCGCCTTGGCGTCCTGCGGCAACTTCTGCAGCAGCACACCGGCGGCGGCGCTCCCGTCGGCAGCCAGCCACAGGCGCGATTCGGTCTGCTCGGACTGGCGCAGGTAATTCTCGAGCACCGCTGCGATGGTCTCGCCGGCCAGCGGCACCACGCCCTGGTAGGGCTGCTGGCCGGGCCGGCGGCCGGCGGGATCGAGGGTGATTGCGCAGCGCGCATCGCCGTCCGGATTGGTGAGTTGCTGCAGCGTGGCGTCCTCGGCGATCGACGCCGACTCGCGCAGCTTGGCCGTGGCGCGCAGCCGCATCTGCGGCTGCACCTCGACCACCAGCAGTCGTACCGGGCCGTTGCCCTGGATCTGCATGACGAGCGCGCCGTCGAACTTGATGTTGGCGGCCAGCAGCGCGGCGGCGGCGGTCATCTCGCCGAGCAGCCGTTCGACCGGTGCCGGGTAGCCGTGGTTGGCGGCCATCTGCCGCCAGCTGTCCTGCAGCCGGACGATCTCGCCGCGCACCGGCGCATCGCGGAACAGGAACTTCAGCAGCGTGTCGCTCATCCGCGCCGAAACCGTGCTCAGGCAACGCGGCGCGATGCGGCCGCCTCGACCTGTGCCCGCTTCAGTTCGGCGGCGTAGTCGCAGTAGGTGATGATGGTCTCGAGCACGATCGCCTTCTTGCGCTTGTCGAGCGCGGTGAGCTGTCGCGCCGGCTGGCCGCCCCAAAGGAAGCCGCTGGCGAGCACCTGGCCCGGCGTGGTCGTCGCTCCGGCGGCGAGGAAGACGTCGTCCTCGGCGACGGTGCCCGGTGCGATCCGGCTTCCGATGCCGATCAGGCAGCGGTCGCTGATCGTGCATTGCGCCAGTTCGACGTTGTGGCCGATCGTCGTATCCACGCCGATGCGGATTGCACCGCGGCCGGTCGTGAGCACCGAGTTGTCCTGCACGTTGCTGCGGTCGCCGATGGCGATTTCGCCGCCGGTCGCGTCGAGCCGGCAGCCGTACCAGATGCTGCTTTTCTCGGCGGCGTGGATCGGCCCGCGCAGCAGCGCGGTGTT
>JAHEDN010000010.1 GCA_024641225.1 Burkholderiales bacterium
GATTCGCCGCATCATCGAGGGAGGTGAAGCCGTCTGCGCCGCCGCCGGAATACCAATCGCCGGCGGTCACACGATTGATTCGGTCGAACCGATCTACGGCCTGGTTGCGCTCGGGCTGGCCCATCCGGACCGCATCAAGCGCAACAGCGCCGCCCGCGCCGGCGACGTACTCGTGCTCGGCAAACCGATCGGCGTCGGCGTCTACTCGGCCGCGCTGAAGAAGGACCACCTCGGCGCCGACGGCTATGCGCAGATGATCGCCGCCACCACGCGCCTCAACACGCCCGGCTCGCGCCTTTCCGAACTTCCCGGCGTGCACGCACTGACCGACGTGACCGGATTCGGACTGCTCGGCCACCTGCTCGAGATCTGCCGTGGCGCCGGGCTGGCGGCGCACGTCAGGATCGCCGATGTACCGCTGCTCGCGGAAGCGCGTTCGCTGGCCGA
This sequence comes from Burkholderiales bacterium, assembly GCA_024641225.1. Classification (GTDB taxonomy): domain Bacteria; phylum Pseudomonadota; class Gammaproteobacteria; order Burkholderiales; family Burkholderiaceae_F; genus JADJWR01. The sequence continues at coordinate 448 of JAHEDN010000010.1, forward strand.
ACAGGGCTTCGTCACCGGAGCATCGAGCCGCAACTGGGCAGGGTACGGCCACGATGTCGATCTCGGTGGAGCTGGCCTAGTCGACCAGGCGCTGCTTACCGACCCGCAGACCAGCGGCGGCCTGCTGGTGGCCTGCGATGCAGACGACGCCGGCGCCGTGCTGCAGGTCTTCCGCGACGAAGGCTTCGACGACGCGCGGGTGATCGGAGAGCTGAAGGCCGGCACGCCGCGCGTGTCTGTGCGACCCTGAGTGTCGGCAGCCGCGTCACGCGGCGCGACGACCGCCGCTTCTCGACCTGCCATCGGCGATGGTCGAGCGCGAGGCCGGATGCGCGGTCGCCGAAGCGCGAACGATCGCGCATAATCGCGGCGCCGTAGATTCCGCGCGATAACGACGCCTAGATGCGCAGGCTGTTCCGACAGGAAGCGATCGACGCCCAGCGCGAAAAGCTGCTGGGCGAGGTTTCGATCGCGCGGCCCGTGCCCACGTGGGTATTCACCCTGCTGGCAGGGTCGTTCGCGGCGCTGATCATCGGCTTCATGTTCTGGGGCGAGTACACACGGCGCGAGCGCGTCGAGGGTTTTCTCGCGCTGGATGCGGGCGCGGCGCGCATCCTCGCGCCGGAAGCCGGCACGCTGGCCGAACTGATGGTCGGCGAGGGCGATGAGGTCGCTGCCGGCGCCGCGATCGCGCGGCTGTCCCTCGAACGGGGCACGGCGTCGGGCGCAACGTCGGCCGACCTGATGCAACGTGAGTTGTCACAGCGATCGGCGAACCTGGAGGCGGAAACGGAGAACGTTCGCCTGCTCGCTCAGCAGCAGAAAGAGCAGCTGAACCGACGCATCGACGACCTGCGCAAGGAGCTGGCGCAGGCCGATACCGAAATCCGCCTGCAGGCCACTCGCGTCGCCTCGGCGCGCGAGGACTTCCAGCGTACGCAGCAGCTGGTCAAGGACGGCTTCGTGTCCGATACCGCGCTGGCGGCCAAGCGCAACGAGCAGCTCGACCAGCAGGTCAAGCTCGAAACCCTGCGCCGCGGCCGGGCCGCGATAGAGCGCGACCTGCGCAGCGCGCAGAGCGACCTGCCCGCGGTCGACCTGCGCGCGCGGCAGCAGATCGACCAGCTGATGCGCGAGAAGGGCGAGTTGCAGCAGAGCCTGGTGCAGGAGGAGACGCGCCGCGAGACCGTGATCCGCGCGCCGATCGCCGGTACGGTCACCAATATCGCGGTTTCGCGCGGCGCGTCACTGGCTGCCGACACGCCATTGGCGACCGTGCTGCCGGCCGGCAGCGGACTGCAGGCGCAGCTGCTGGTTCCGACGCGTGCCGTGGGGTTCGTGCAGCCGGGCAACGCGGTCGTGCTGCGCTACGAGGCCTTCCCGTTCCAGCGCTTCGGCCAGTACCACGGCAAAGTGCACAACGTCAGTCGCACGGTGTGGTCGCCCGGCGACAAGGTCGGGCCGATGACGGCGCGCGAACCCGTCTACCGGATCGACGTCGAACTGGAGCGGCAGACCGTGGCCGCCCGCGGACAGGAACTCGCGCTGCGGCCCGGCATGCTGGTCAACGCCGACATCCTTCTCGAGAAGCGCACCGTGTTCGAGTGGATCTTCGAGCCGGTGCTCGAACTGCGCGGGCGCCTGCAATGATCGGAACACAGGCGCGGATCGACGCGGCTACCAGGCAGCAGCAGGCGGCCGGCACAGCCGCGCGGTGGCGCGAATCGCGAGGCAGCGGTTTTGTTCGGTAGAAGCGTTCCGCTGATCCTGCAGTCCGAGGCGCCCGAGTGCGGGATCGCCTGCGTGGCGATGATCGCCGCCTATCACGGCCACCGGTCTGACCTGGCGGCGATGCGCATGCGCCTGGCGCCGTCGATGAAGGGCGTCACGCTGCAGCACATCGCGGCCATCGCGCAGACGATGAAACTGTCACCGCGCGGCGTGCAGGCGCCGCTGGAAGCGCTCGGCAAGCTCCGGCTGCCGGCGATCCTGCACTGGGACATGAACCACTTCGTGGTCCTGACCCGGGCCGATGGACGCCGGATCACCGTGCTCGATCCGGCCCGCGGCAAGCGCGTGCTGCCGCTTGCCGAGGCCTCGCGCCATTACACCGGCGTGGCGATGGAGTTCACGCCGGCCGAAGGCTTTGTCAAGCAGGACGAGCGCGAACGGATCACGGCCTGGCAGCTGCTGTCGGCCGCCGGCGGGATGGGCGGCACGATCGCGCAGGTGATGCTGCTGTCGGTCGCGCTCGAGGTCTTCGCGGTGGCCTCGCCGTTCTTCGTGCAACTGGTCATCGACCGGGTGATCGTCGGCCGCGACCGCGACCTGCTGATCCTGCTCGGCATGGGATTCTCGCTGCTGGTGCTGATGCAGGTGGCCACCACCTCCGTACGCGCATGGCTCGGCGTCTACCTGTCCACGCACCTGAACCTGCGCCTGCTCGACACGCTGTTCGGCCAGCTGCTGCGTCTGCCCCTGGCCTGGTTCGAGAAGCGCCACATCGGCGACATCTTTTCGCGCTTCAAGAGCGTCGATGCGATCCAGCGCACGCTGACACTGGCCTTCGTCGAGACGCTGATCGACGGCGCGATGGTGCTGCTGACGCTGGCGGTCATGTTCTGGTACAGCGGGCTGCTGACGGCCATCGTCGTATCGGCCGCCGCCGCCTACGGCCTGGTGCGCTGGATCTTCTACGGCCCGCAGCGGCGGGCAGCCGACGAGCAGATCGCGCACGAGGCGCGGTCGAACACGCACTTCATCGAGACGCTGCGCGGCATGCTGGCGATCAAGCTGAACCTGCGCGAGACGCAGCGCCGCAGCGCTTACCAGAACCTGGTCGTCGAGCACACCAACGCCGGCGTGAAGGTGCAGAACCTGGCCATCATCCACCGCGCCGCCAACGGGCTGATCTTCGGGCTGGAGAACGTGGCGGTGATCTGGCTGGCGGCGCTGCTGGTGATCGACGGACGATTTTCGGTCGGCATGCTGTTCGGGTTCCTCGCCTTCAAACTGCTGTTCATCACCCGGATCAGCAACCTGGTCGACAAAGCCATTGAATTCCGCATGCTCGACCTGCACGCCGAGCGCATCGCCGACATCGCACTGGCAGAGCCGGAACACGTGCCAGTCGCAAGCTTCACGCCGAGCGCCGCGCCGCTGACGATCGAGGGCAAGGGGCTGGGGTTCGCCTACGGCATCGAGGGCTTCACCTTCCGCAACGTCGACTTCGAGGTGCGGCCCGGCGAAACCGTCGCCATCGTCGGCCCGTCCGGCGCCGGCAAGACAACGCTGGTCAAGGTGCTTCTCGGACTGCTCGACCGCACCGAGGGCCTGCTCACCTACTCCGGCCGCGATGTGCGCGACTGGGACCGTACCGTCTACCGCGGCCGCATCGGCGTGGTGCTGCAGGACGACCAGCTTTTCGTCGGCACGCTCGAGGACAACATCAGCTTCTTCGACCCTCAGCACGATCCCGCCCATGTCCGCGAATGCGCGCGGCTGGCCGGCATCGCCGACGACATCGAGGCGATGCCGATGCAGTACAACACGATCGTCGGTAGCCTGGGTGTGGCGCTGTCGGGCGGCCAGAAGCAGCGCGTACTGCTGGCGCGCGCGCTGTATCGCCGGCCCGAGGTGCTGTTCCTCGACGAGGCCTTCGATCAGCTCGATCTGGCGAGGGAGAAAGAGATCACCGACCGCCTCAAGACGCTGGGCATGAGCATGGTGATCGTCAGCCACCGACCCGAGACGGTGCGCGCGGTTGATCGCACGGTGAGGCTTGGCGCCGGCACGTAGCCGATGCTCAGCGGTCCGCCTAGAAGTCGCGGATGAACCGTAGCGCGCGACCCGAGGTCGCGCCGGGGACACAGCAGGTCAATGCGCGACTTCAGCGCTGCGTATCGCTGCGCGTCCCGTATCCGTGGTCGCGGCCGCCAGAGAGCCTGAGCGTGTTGGCGATCTTGTCTCGCGCGCGGATGAACGGCGACAAACGCGCGGCCTGGCCAAGGTACTCGTCGAGGTCGCCGACTTCGCGCTGCAGCCGGCGGATCAGCGAGAGGAACAGGTCGGTCAGCTCCGGATCGAACTGGTGCCCCTTGAGGTAAGCGATTTCGTCGAGCGCCCGCGCCACCGGCCAGGGTTCCTTGTACGGGCGGCGATGGGTCAGCGCATCGAACACGTCGGACAGCGCGGTAATGCGCGCGGCGATCGGAATGGCCGCGCCGCCGATGCCGTTCGGATAACCCGAGCCGTCCCACCATTCGTGGTGGAAGCGCGCGATGTCCTCGGCCATCTGCATATGCGGCATCTCGCTCTGGGCGAGCAGTTCGGCGCCGACCGTGGAATGCGTCTTCATGATCTCGCGCTCAGCCTCGCTGAGCCGGTCCGGCTTCAGCAGGATGCCGTCCGGAATGCCGATCTTGCCGATGTCGTGCAACCGGGCGGCGAGGTCGAGCATGAAACAGGTCTGGTCGTCGCAGCCGTACTCCTGGCCGAGCAGCGACGACAGCCGGCCGACACGGTACGAATGCTCGCCGGTCGAGTCGTCACGCAACTCAGCCGTGACCGCCAGACGCTCGAGCATCTCGATGCGCGAGCGCATCAGTTCCTGCTGCGCCACCTGCTCGGCCAGCTTGCCGCGCAGCGACTGCTCGTGGCGCTCCATCACCGTGTCTTCGGAGTCCTGCTGCTGCCGCGCCAGGCTCTCGAGGTGCAGCCGATGGTGACGCAGCGCGTTTTCCTGCTGCGTCTTCTTCGTGTGCATCATCAGTTCGCGCAGGTAGACGAGCGCGACGTCCGGCTTGCCCGCCACTTCCTGCGCCTTGACCATCGCCAGCAGCGCGTCGCGCAGCGCCGACTTCAGCACCCGCGCGCGGTCGAGCGACTGCGACAGGCGCGACGTGCCGAGATCGATTAGACCGGCATGGACCTCGCACAGGCCTTCGGCGAGCGATGCGAGCAGTTCCGCGCGCTCGGACTTCGATTCCCTTGCGAAGCGCTTGGCGAGTTCGCAGCGCTCCTTGGCGCGGTCGAGGCTGTCCACCTCGAGCAGCAGCCGCGCATACGAACTCTCGGCGAGCACGCGGTTGAGCCGGTCCGCGGTGGTCTGCGGCTCGCCGGCGCATTCGATCGCTGCCTTGATGCTGCGCAGTCCCTTGGCGTGCTCCTGCAGGTACAGGCAGATGGCCGCGATGTTCGCCAGCGCTGGCGGCCTGAACGACGACACGGCCGGGTCGGCGTCCGAAAGAGCGACGACCCGCTCGAAACAAGCGACCGCATCGTTCAACTGCCCGGCGTAGCCGAGCGCCGTTCCCAGGTTGACCCAGACCGGGGTCTCGGCACGCAGATCGTGCAGCAGTTCGGCCAGTTCGAGCGCTTCCGCGTAGCACTCGACCGCAGTCGCGATGTTGCCGGTGTCGGCGAGCAGGATGCCGTGGAAGGTCAGTGCCTTGCGCAGCGCAGCCTGGTCCTGCAGACGGCGGGCACAGTCGACAGCCAGGCTCGCATGCTCCAGACCAGTGAACGGCTGCCCCGAGACATAGGCAAACTGCGCCAGCAGCAGCAGGGCCTCGACCCGCGTGCTCGACGTCACGTCGAGGGGCAGCCCGTGCAACACCTTCTTCGCCGAGGCGAACAGGCGATGCGCATCGGCATCCGGGGCATTAAGCGCCGCACGCAGTGCCGTCGCGACTTCGTCCAGCAGAGAAAGCGCCTCGTCGTCCGCCATCCCGCTTAAGCGCGAGGTCACATCGTCAAGTCGCTGGGTAAGCACTCGCATAAACAGGGTTGCATACCAAATGTGAGGCATCGATCTGGCGCGAAGCTTCGTTGAGCATCCCGCCTATCGATAGCGCAGACGCAATCGATCAACCTCAAGTAACGCATTTTTAGGATTGAATCATGGAAACCATCGTTCGCCAAGCCGCCGAAGCCAAAACCGCCGAAATCATCGCCGAAACGCCGGTCCAGCAGGATGATTCGATCAGCACGCTGAGCAGCGTCGAAATGTCGTTTGTCGGCGGCGGCTGCCTGGCAGTTGTCTTCGCCTGATTTCGCTCTTGGTCGCGCTAGCACAGCGCGACCGCGAATCGACGCTGGCAGTCGAACCAGCACCTGGGTTCCCGGCCGGCGCTGGCGGTCAACAGCGCCACAAGGCCCGCACTGACGGCCTTGTACGAGTTCTCGGTATGAATCCTCTCCCCCGCGCGGAATGCGCGCGGGCCGTCGGGGAGGCGTACCGACACTTCTCGTCTTGCCTCCAGGTACATCTCGATCCTCAACCCGCGCTCGTCATAGCGGGCGGCGTGCCGCCATCCGCGCACGTCGAAATCTGAGCCGAGAATCCGGTTCACGTTGTTCAGGATGTTCAGGTTGAAGGCCGCGGTGACGCCGAGCGCGTCATCGTAGGCAGCCTCGAGCATCGCCTTATCCTTGACCAGATCCATGTCCAGCAGCAGCCTGCCGTCGCTCCCGCACAACACGCAAATGCGGGAGTCGAACTGCGCTGCGTCGTCAGGCGTGAACTTGCCAATCGACGAGCGCGGATAGAAAAAGCCTGCGTAGCGGGCGCACCTGTGGCGGCAGCAAAAGCCGGCGCCAGAAGTCATGGCCGAGCCCGATGATCTCCATCTGCGGGTGCCGGTCCTGCAGGCAGGCGAGCTTTTCGCGCAAGAACTCGGTCGAGATATCCACAGCGACGTACTGCGCCGGCTCAAGCGGCCCGAACAGTCGCTCGGCCTTCTCGCCATTACCCGCGCCAAGATCGATCGGCGTGCAACCGGTGCCGACGGCCGCCGCGATCTCGGCGCGATGCGCGTCCTCGATCTCGCGCTCGGCGCGCGGCAGGTCGTACTCAGGCAACTCGCAGATCGCCTCGAACAGCCGTGATCCGAGCGCGTCGTAGAAGAACCTCGGCGCGATCCGCGGTCGCACCGTGCGCAGGCCGCGCAGCAGTTCTTCACGCGGATCCTATCCCGCAGTCGCATCCATCTCGATCAACAGCCGCCGGCGCGTTTGCGCGTCGCTCATTTCCCTCCTTTTCGTGCGCCTGCCCGGCGGCCGCAGTGTCGGACGCCACGCCGACGAAGATCAGTACGGATCGAGGTCAGCGGTCATGCCCGCCTCGCGCAAGCGCTGCAGCACCTGTTCGATGTGTTCGGGGCTGCGCGTCTGGATCACCATTTCCAACTGCGCGTTCTGCGCCGGCAGCGTCGTGAACGCCCGCTGATGCTCGACCTCCTCGATGTTGGCGCCCGCCTGCGCGACCAGAGTCGCGGCACGCGCGAGTTCACCCGGCACGTCGCGCGTAGCGATGCGGATGCGCGCAAGGCGGCCGGCGCGAACCATGCCGCGCTCGATGATGTCGGCCAGCACCATCGGGTCGATGTTGCCGCCGCACAGAATGAGGCCCACCTTCTTGCCGGCGAAGCGCTCGCGATGTCGGATCAACGCCGCCAGCCCCGTGGCGCCCGCACCTTCGACGACCGTCTTCTCGATTTCCAGCAGCAACACGATCGCGTGCTCGATGTCGCCCTCGGACACCAGCACGATGTCGTTGACATGGCGCTTGACGATCTCGCGCGTGACCAGGCCCGGCGACTTGACCGCGATCCCCTCCGCCAGCGTGGCATTGGCCGACGGCATGTCCACGCCCTTGAACAGCGCGAACATGGCCGGAAACTGGTCGGTCTGCACGCCGATCACTTCGACCGACGGCTTCACCGCGCGCGCGGCCAGCGTCACCCCGCTGATCAGGCCGCCGCCGCCGATGGCCACGCACAGACAATCCAGCTGCGGCTGCGCGGCCAGCATCTCCAGGCCGATCGTGCCCTGCCCCGCAATCACGCGCGGATCATCGTAGGGATGCACCATCGTCAGGCCGCGCGCCTCGACGAGCTTCAGCGCATCCTCCTTGGCCTCGTCGAAGTTGTCGCCGGCCAGCACGATCTCGGCGCCGAAACCGCGCGTGCGTTCGACCTTCACCATCGGCGTGAAGCGCGGCATCACGATCACCGCCGGCACGCCGAGTCGCTGCGCGTGGTAAGCGACGCCCTGCGCGTGATTGCCGGCGGAGACGGCGATCACCCCGCACCGGCGCTGCTCGTCGCTCAGCTGCGCCAGGCAGTTCAGCGCGCCGCGCTCCTTGAAGCTGGCGGTGAACTGCAGGTTCTCGAACTTCAGGTAAACCTCCGCGCCGGTGATCTGCGACAGCGTGCGCGAGTGCAGGCAGGGCGTCTCCTCCACCTGACCGCGCAGCCGTTCGGCTGCGGCGTGAATGTCGGCGATGGTGACGACGTCCTGCTTGGCCATGGACCCTCCTCTCGTCGACAGCATATTCGATGCCGCTGCCTACAATGTCCGCATGCTGTCCATCAGGGGCCTCGCCAAGCGCTTCGGCCCGCGCCCGATCCTCGACGCGCTCGATCTCGAACTGGCCGCCGGCGAATACGTCGCCGTCGTCGGCGAGTCGGGCGCCGGCAAATCGACGCTGCTGAACCTGATCGCCGGTCTCGACAGTCCCGACGCGGGCCACATCGTCATCGGCGGCGAGGACATCACACAGCGGGACGAGGACGCACGCACGAGATTGCGGCGAGCGAAGGTTGGCTTCGTCTTCCAGGCCTTCCACATCCTGCCCCACCTGACGATCGCGCAGAACGTCGAGCTGCCGCTCGTCCTGCTCGGGACCGGACCCACCGAGCGCCGGCAGCGCACGTCGGAACTGCTCGCCGCCGTCGGCCTTGGCGACCGCGGCGAATCGCCGCCACGCGAGCTTTCGGGCGGCGAATTGCAGCGCGTCGCCGTCGCGCGCGCGCTGGTCCATTGCCCGGCGCTGGTGCTGGCCGACGAGCCGACCGGCAATCTCGATCCCGATACCGCCGACATCGTGCTGGACCTGCTGGCGCGCACGATCAAGACGAATGGCGCCGCCGGCATTCTGGTGACGCACTCGATGCACGCGGCCTCCACGGCCGACCGCGTGCTGCGGCTGGATCATGGCCGCCTGCGCGCCGACGCCATCGCATCGGCGTAGCTCTGGATCAAGCGCGCGCCGGCGTGGCGCCGCTACTGTGGCGCCATGGTCGGCCTGAAACTTCGCGATCAGTCCGCGGGCACGGTGCCGTGGTCGGAGCCCGAGGCCGATCTGCTGACCCGGCTGCTGTCCCAGCCCGGAGGGCTGTCGCAGGCCGAGGCGGAACTGCGACTGCAGCAGCACGGACCGAATCGCCTCAAACGGCCCGCCGCGCGCGGCGCGCTGCGGCTCTTCGCCGCGCAGTTCAAGAGCCCGCTGGTGCTGATTCTGGTGTTCGCCGCGGTGGTGTCGGTTGCCACCGGCGATCTGCTCGACGCGTCGATCGTGCTGGCCATCATCGCCGCCGGTGCCATGCTCAGCTTCAGCCAGGAGTACCGCGCCGGACGCGCGGTCGAGCAGTTGCTGGCCCGCATCAAGCTGCGCGCGGACGTGCTGCGCGATGGCCGGCGCGCGGAGATCGACGCCGAGAACATCGTGCCCGGCGACGTGCTGCTGCTTTCCGCCGGCAGCCTGATCGCCGCCGACGCACGCGTGCTCGAAGCGCGCGACTTCTTCGTCAACCAGGCCGTGCTGACCGGCGAGACCTTTCCGGTCGAGAAGCACGCCGGCGTCGTGGCAGCCGGCGCGGCGCTGGCGCAGCGAACCAACTGGGTGCTGCACGGAACCAACGTGCGCAGCGGCACCGCGCATGCGCTGGTCGTCGCCACCGGCAGGTCCACCACCTACGGCCAGGTCGCTGACCGGCTGGCCTTGCGTGCGCCGGAAACCGAATTCGAGCGGGGCATACGCCAGTTCGGAACGCTGCTGACGCAGTTGATGACGCTGCTGGTGCTGGCCATCTTCGCCGCCAATGTCGCCCACGCGCGGCCCGTGACCGAATCGCTGCTGTTTGCGGTTGCCCTTGCGGTCGGCATGGCGCCCGAGTTGCTGCCGGCCATCATCAGCATCACGCTGTCGCGTGGCGCACAGCGGATGGCTCGCGCCGGCGTCATCGTGCGGCGGCTGGCCGCGATCGAGAACTTCGGCTCGATGGACGTGCTGGCCACCGACAAGACCGGCACCCTCACCGCTGGCGTGATCCGCCTCGACAACGCGCTTGATGCCCAGGGCAGTCCCTCGGAGCATGTTCGCGAACTGGCCTGGCTGAACGCAACGCTGCAGACCGGGCTGCCGAATCCGCTCGACGAGGCGATCGCCGCGGGCCCTGCGCCTTCCGCAGCAGAGTGCGACAAGGTCGAGGAGATCCCCTATGACTTCGTTCGCAAGCGGCTCAGCATCGCCGTGCGCCGCCGCGGCGACCCGGCGGCCGACATGCTGCTGATCACCAAGGGCGCGCTCGATCCTGTCCTGGCCATCTGCACGGACGTGCGCACTGCGACGATCACGTTGCCGCTCGACGACGCCCTGCGGCAGTCGATCCGAGACCGCACCGCCGTCTGGGCCGACGCCGGCTTCCGCCTGCTCGCATTGGCAACACGACGTATGACCCGTCCGCCGCCGTACAGCGCCGCCGACGAATCGGCGATGGCGCTGGAAGGCTTCCTGCTGTTCTTCGATCCGCCGAAGCCGGACGCAGCGCAGTCGATCGCGAGCCTGCGCCGACTCGGGGTCGAACTCAAGGTGATCACCGGCGACAGCCATCGCGTCGCGCTGCATGTGGCGCAGGCGGTCGATCTGCCGGTTCGCGGGGTGCTCACCGGGTCGGAAATGGACAACCTGCACGACGAAGCGCTCTGGCAGCGGGCCGAGCGAACGACGATCTTCGCCGAGGTCGACCCGAACCAGAAGGAGCGGATCATCAGCGCCCTGCGACGCATGGGCCATGTGGTCGGCTACCTCGGCGACGGCATCAACGACGCGCCGTCGCTTCATGCCGCCGACGTCGGCGTGTCGGTAGACACCGCCGTCGATGTCGCCAAGGAGACTGCGGATTTCGTGCTGCTCGAGCACAGCCTGGTCGTGCTGCGCGACGGCATCGAGGAAGGGCGGCGCGTGTTCGCCAACACGATGAAGTACGTCTACACGACGTCGAGCGCCAACTTCGGCAACATGCTGTCGATGGCGCTGCTGTCGGTCGCCGTGCCGTTCCTGCCGCTGCTGCCGAAGCAGATCCTGCTCAACAACTTTCTGTCCGACCTGCCGGCCATGGCCATCGCCGGCGACAGCGTCGACGCCGAGATGACCGAGCGGCCGCGGCGCTGGCAGGTGGCGCGCATCCGCAATTTCACGCTCGGCTTCGGGCTGCTCAGTTCGGCTTTCGACGCGCTGACCTTCGCGATGCTGCTACTGGTGCTGCAGGTCGCGCCGGAGGAGTTCCGCACCGCGTGGTTCGTCGAGTCGCTGCTGACCGAACTGGCGATCCTGCTGGTGGTGCGGACCCACGGACCGATGCTCGACAGCCGGCCGAGCCCCGGCGTGCTGTGGTCCTCCGTTGCGGTGGCCGCAGCGGCGGTCACCCTGCCCTACCTGCCCTGGCTCGCGGCCACGTTCGACTTCGTGCCGCTGCCCCCGTATCTGATGGCGATGCTGCTGGCGATCACGCTCGGCTACGTCGTCGCCAACGAATGGGCCAAGCGGCACTTTCAGCGCCGCTTCGGCCTCTGACCGGGGCGGAACGCTCGATACACTGCCCGCGTGCTCTGGCTCCTCGCCCATGTGATCGGCGGCTACGCGCGCGGCCACCCGCTGCGCGTCGCCGTTCAGGTGGTCGCGATCGCCGTAGGCGTGGCGCTCGGCTACGCGGTGCACCTGATCAACACCTCGGCGCTCGAGGAATTCTCGGCTGCCGTGCGGCAGGCCAGCGGCCAGGCCGACGCGTCGGTAGCCGGCCCGCGCGAGGGCTTCGACGAAGCCGTCTACGCGCGCGTCGCCGGCTCCGCCGCGGTCGAGTGGGCGAGCCCCGTGCTCGATGTGGAGGCGCCGATCGTCGAGCCGCAGCGGCTGCGCGGACGCTCGCTGCCGATCCAGGGTGTCGACGTCTTTCGCTCGGCCTTGCTCGCTCCGCACACGATCGGCGAACCCGCGGACAAGGAGCAGCGCTTCGCGCTGCTCGACGACGGCGTGTACCTGTCGCCCGCGGCGCTCGAAACGCTGCAACTCGAGCCGGGCGAAACGATCGGCGTGCAGGTCGGCGGCCGCGTCGAGTGGCTGCGCATCGCCGGCCGGCTTCCCGCGGCGCGCGCCGGGCAGATCCTCGCGGTGATGGACCTCGGCTTCGCCCAGTGGCGGCTCGACGAGGTCGGCCGGCTCACGCGCATCGACGTGCAGTTCGCCGCGGGCAACGCGCCGCAGCAGGCGCCCGCCGAGTGGCAGCTGCCGGCCGGCGTCAGCCTGCAGACGGCCGAGGGCGCCGCCACGCGCGTATCCAACCTGTCGCGCGCCTACCGGGTGAACCTGAACGTGCTGGCGCTGGTGGCGCTGTTCACCGGAGCCTTCCTCGTCTACTCGCTGCAGGCGCAGGGCGTGGCGGCGCGGCGCACCCAACTGGCCTTCCTGCGCGTCATCGGCACCACGCGCGGCGAAGTGGAGCGGCTGCTGCTGGCAGAGTCCGCGCTGCTGGGCATCATCGGCGCCGCTTTCGGCATTGCCATCGGACTCGGCGTCGCCAAGGCCGCGCTGCGCCTGCTCGGTGGCGACCTCGGCGGCGGTTTCTTCACCGGCGTGCAGCCGCCGCTGCAGGTCGACCCCGCGGCGACGCTGCTGTTCTTCGCGCTCGGCGTGGCGGCGGCGACCATCGGCGGCTGGCTGCCGGCGCGCGATGCCGCCGAGTCCGAACCGGCGCTGGCGCTGAAGGCGGGTTCCGGGCTCGATCGCGACGTCCGCGCGCAGCGCGCCTGGCCGGCCGCACTGCTGATCGCGCTGGCCGTGCTGCTGCTGTGGACGCCACCGGTCGCGGGCATTCCGATCGGCGCCTATCTGTCGATCGCGGTGCTGCTGGTGGCCGCGATCTTCGTTAAGCCGCTGGTCGCGCCCTGCCTGTTCGGCCCGCTGCAGCGGGCCCTGTCGGGGCGCAGGCTGGCGCCGCAGGCAGCGCCCTGGTGGCTCGCCGCCACGCGGCTCGCCGCAACGCCACGGTTCGCCGCCATCGGCGCCGCCGGCATCGTCGCCAGCTTTGCGCTGATGGTGGCGATGGCGACGATGGTGGCCAGCTTTCGCGTTTCGGTCGACCAGTGGCTGGCGCGCGTGCTGCCCGCCGACATCTACGTGCGTGCCGCCACCGCCGCCGCAGGAAGCCTGGGCGGCACCACCGCGACGCTGGGCAGCGACGACCAGCGAACGCTGACCCGCCATCCGCAGGTGGCGCGCGCGCAGTTCTCGCTCAACCTGAAGATCATCCTCGATCCGGCGCGTGCACCGGTGTCGCTGATCGCGCGGCCGGTCGACCGCAGCGACGTTGCGCGACAGTTGCCGTTGACCGGCGCCGCGCTGCCCTGGCGCGAAGGCATGGCGCCACCGGCGTGGGTTTCGGAGGCGATCGCCGACATCTACGGCGCGCGTGTCGGCGCCGAGATCCGTCTGCCGATCGCGGGCAGTGCGCAGACCTTCGTCGTCGCCGGCGTGTGGCGCGATTACGCGCGACAGTTCGGCGCGATCATCATCGACGCCGCCGACTACGAACGGCTCGCAGGCAGTTCCCCGCCTACCGAGGCGGCGCTGTGGCTGGGACCGGGCGCCAGCGCCGCCGCGGTGATGGCCGAACTGCAGCCGCGGATGCAGGCGAAAAGCGCGGAGTTCGCTTCCGCCGGCGAGATCCGTGCCATCAGCCTGCGCATCTTCGACCGCAGCTTCGCCGTGACGTACGTGCTCGAGATCGCCGCCATCGTCATCGGCCTGACCGGCATCGCCGCCACGTTCTCGGCACAGGCGATCGTGCGCATGCGCGAATTCGGGATGCTGCGCCATCTGGGCGTCACGCGGGGCCAGATCCTTGCGCTGCTGGCCATCGAGGGCCTGCTCGTCACGGGGCTGGCGATCGTCATCGGGCTCGCCGCGGGACTGGCGATCGCCTGGATCCTCGTTGAGTTCGTCAACCCGCAGTCGTTTCACTGGACCATGGACTTCCGCGTGCCGCTGCTGCTGGTTGGCGGACTGATTGCCGCCCTGCTCGCTGCCGCGGCGCTGACCGCGATCGTTGCGGGACGGCGCGCAGTGGCGCCGGATGCGGTGCTGGCGGTGCGGGCCGACTGGTGAAGCGCCGCGCCTTTCTTGCCGCCGCGGCGCTGCCACTCGCGGGCACGAGGGCAGCCGAGTTCCCTGCCGTGACGCCGCGCCCGCTTGCCTTTCCGCGAGATCACGGCGCGCACCCGGAATTCCGCACCGAGTGGTGGTACCTGACCGGCTGGCTCGACGCCGTGCCGCAGCCGATCGGCATTCAGGTCACGTTCTTCCGCACGCGCACCGGGATCGACGCGGCCAACCCGAGCCGCTTCGCCGCGCAGCAGCTGATCATCGCGCACGCGGCCATCGCCGATCCCGCGCGGGGCAGCCTGCTGAAGGACGAGCGCATCGCGCGCGCCGGCTTCGGCGTCGCCGGCGCCTCGGAGACCGACACCGACGTGCGGCTGGACCGCTGGCGCTTCGCTCGGCGCGGCGACGGCATATACGAGTGCGTCGTGCCGGCGCGCGGCTTCACGCTGCAGTTCGCCGCGGCGCTGACACAGCCGTTGCTGCTGCAGGGTGAGAACGGCTTCTCGCGCAAGGGCCCGCAGAGTGCCCAGGCCAGCTACTACTACTCGCAGCCGCACCTGCGTTTGCGGGCCACGCTGCAGCAGGATGGCGCGACAAGGAATCTCACCGGCACCGCCTGGCTCGACCACGAATGGTCGAGCACGCTGCTCGATCCCGATGCCGCCGGTTGGGACTGGGTCGGCGTGAACCTCGACGACGGCGCGGCGCTGACAGCGTTCCGGATCCGCCGCCGTGGCACGGGCGCGACGCTCTATGCGTATGCGTCGCTGCGCGAAGCGGGCGCCGACGTGCCGCGGCTGTACGCCGCCGACGAAGTGGACTTCGAATCGCGCGAACGCTGGACGTCGCCGCGCACGCGCACCGCATGGCCGGTGGTGCAGCGCATCCGCATCGGCAGCCGAACGTTCGAGACGCGGCCGCTGTTCGCCGACCAGGAGCTCGACTCGCGAGCATCGACCGGCGCGGTGTACTGGGAGGGCGCGAGCGAACTGCTCCAAGCCGGCCGCCAAGTCGGCCGCGGCTACCTGGAAATGACCGGCTACGTCGAGCCGATCCGGCTCTAGCGGGCCACGGCGCCTGCGGGTCGCTGCCTTACGATGCGCCGCTGCGAACCAGACAACTGCCATAGCAAATGAACACCATGCACTGGCCGGCGCTCGTCACGCTGGCCGCCCTCACCCTGTGCTTTGCCACCGTGGCCATCGTGGGCCGGGCGCGCGGCAAGTACCGCGTCGCCGCGCCGGCGACAACCGGGCACGCGCTGTTCGAGCGCGCCTTCCGAGTGCAGATGAACACGCTCGAGAACACGGTGATCTTCCTGCCGGCACTGTGGCTGTGCGCGTTGTTCGTCGGTCCCCTGGTGGCGACCGCGCTCGGCGGCCTCTGGCTCGTCGGGCGCGTCTGGTACGCGGCGGCCTACCTGCGCGAACCGAAGTCGCGCGGCGGCGGCTTCGTGCTCGCCTTCGTCGCCTGGGCCGGGCTGATGATCGCTGCGAGCTGGGGCGTGTTGCGCGGACTGCTCGGCGGATGAGCGAACCCGCAGCCCCGGTGACCGGCGCGCCACCTGCGGCGCGGCTGCGGCCGCTGCGCGCCCTGCTGCCGTTCGTGCGCCGTTACCGGCGGCAGATCGCGCTCGCCCTGCTCTTTCTCCTGCTCGCCGCGGCCAGCACACTGGCGCTGCCGTACGCCGTGCGACTGCTGGTCGACGGCGGGCTGGCGCTGTCGCCGGAGGCCGACGCCGGCGCTCGGCTGGCCGCGATCCGCAATCACTTCCTGGGGCTGTTCGGCGTCGCGGTGGCGCTCGGCGTGTTCACCGCCGCGCGCTTCTACATGGTCACGTGGATCGGCGAACGCGTGACCACCGACCTGCGCCAGGCCGTCTATGCGCACGTGCTGCAGCAGAGCCCGCAGTTCTTCGAAACGCTGAAGACGGGCGAGGTGCTGTCGCGACTGACCACCGATACCACGGTGATCCAGAACGCGGTCGGCTCCAGCATCAGCATGGGACTGCGCAACGTCGTGCTTTTCATCGGCGGACTGGCCATGCTGATCGCCACCAGCCCGCGTCTCATGCTCACCGTGGCCGGGATCATCGTGCTGGTGGTGCTGCCGGCAGTGGTGATCGGTCGCCGCGTGCGCAAGCTTTCGCGCGCCAGCCAGGACCGCATTGCCGACACCAGCGGCATCGCCGGGGAAATCCTCAACGCCATTCCGGTGGTGCAGAGCTTCACGCAGGAGGCCGCCGAGGCAGGCCGCTTCAGAGCCGCCAACGAACAGGCCTTCGCCGCCTCGATCCGCCGCACCGGCGTGCGCGCGATGCTCACCGCGTTCGTGATCATCGGCGTGTTCGGCTCGCTGCTGTACGGCCTGTACGGCGGCGTGCAGTCGGTCCTCGCGGGCACGATCACCGCCGGGCAGCTGAGCCAGACCGCGCTGTACATCGCGGTGGTCGCCGGCAGCGTCGCCGTGCTGGCCGAGGTCTGGGGCGAACTGCTGCGCGCTTCCGGCGCCACCGAGCGGCTGATGGAGCTGCTGACCGAGCGCTCGGCCGTGACCGATCCGCCCTTGCCGCAGCCGTTGCCCGCCTCTTCAGGCGGCGTGCGGATCGAATTCGATGCGGTGCGCTTCGCGTATCCGTCGCGCAGGCAGCAGCCGGTGCTCGACGGGCTCTCGCTCACCGTCGCACCGGGAGAGAACGTCGCGCTGGTCGGCCCGTCGGGCGCCGGCAAGACGACGATCTTCCAACTGCTGCAACGCTTCTACGACATCGACGCCGGCAGTCTGCACATCGATAGCGTCGAGCTGCGCCAGCTTCGGCTCGCCGACCTGCGCGCGCGCATCGCCGTGGTGCCGCAGGAACCGGTGATCTTCTCAGGCACCGTTCTGGAGAACATCCGCTATGGCCGTGCCGATGCCAGCGACGACGAGGCGCTCGCCGCGGCACGCGCCGCGTTCGTCGACGAGTTCGTGCGCGGACTGCCAGAGGGCTATGCCACCTTCGTCGGCGAGCGGGGCCTGCGCCTGTCCGGCGGCCAGCGGCAGCGCGTGGCGATCGCCCGCGCCATGCTGAAGAACGCGCCGCTGCTGCTGCTCGACGAGGCCACTTCCGCGCTCGATGCCGAGAGCGAGCGCGCGGTGCAGGCGGCCCTCCAAGTGGCGATGCAAGGGCGCACGACGATCGTCATCGCGCATCGCCTGGCCACCGTGCAGCGCGCCGACCGCATCTTCGTGCTTGATCACGGCCGCATCGTCGACGCCGGCACACACGCCGACCTCGCCGCCCGCGGCGGCCTGTACGCACGCTTGGCGGCGCTGCAGTTCGCGGCGTGACGATGCACGTGGGCTACCGACCCGCCGCCTCGCCGGCAAGGGACTCGTCCCGCAAGACCTCTCAAGCGAATCAAGGGCCGCGCCCGAGGCCAAGCGGCGTCGATGCCACTCGTTCGTTCGTTCAGTTTCAGCGACCGGCCTGAGCCGGCCCGTCGAGTCGGTCGTAGCGACTTTCTGCCGCGCAGAAGCGGTCCGTCGCGCAAGGCCACAGAAGCTCTGCTGCACGCCGCACCAACGAATGACGTTGGTGCGCGGGCCGCGCGTCAGGTGCGGTCGGCCTGCTTATTGAGCCAGCCAAGGAAACTGGCGACCTCCGGCCGTTGCGCGTGGCGTGGAGGGTAGACGGC
>JAHEDN010000247.1 GCA_024641225.1 Burkholderiales bacterium
GAACGGCACCGACGGTGGCCTCGAGGTGGCGATCAATGCCATCCGTTCCGCCGCCAACCCGCACAGCTTTCTCGGCATCTCCGCCTCGGGACGCACGGCCATCGTGCGCACGCGCGGCAACGCGCACGGGCACCTGGTGCTGCGCGGCGGCGGCGGGCGGCCGAACTACGATTCGGTCAGCATCAAGCTCGCCGAGCGCGCGCTCACCAAGGCGGGGCTGGCGCCGAACATCGTCGTCGACTGCTCGCACGCGAACTCGCTGAAGGACCCGTCGCTGCAGCCGCTGGTATTCATGGACTGCGTGCACCAGATCCGCGAGGGCTCGCAGGGGATCCGCGGCATGATGCTCGAGAGCCACATCCACGCTGGAGCCCAACCGATCCCCGCCGACCGCTCGCAACTGAAGTACGGCATATCGATCACCGACGGCTGCATCGGCTGGGAGACGACGGCGGAGCTTCTGCGGCGCGCCGACCAGGAACTGCGCGTCGTCCTGGCGGCGCGAGCCGTGTCCTCGTAGCCGTCGCGCCTAAGCCAGCGGAATCCGCTCCCGGTTCTTCGCCAGCCAGTCGGCAAACGATTGCAGTTCCGGGTTCAGCGCCCGCGAGATTTCGACGCTGCGCGCTCCGCAGAAGTAGTCCTCGAAGTCCCGTTTGAACTGGAACATGTTGCCGAGGTCCTCGGCGCCCGGGAATCCGAAGCTGCGGTACTGCTCCGGCGTCACGGCGTTGTAGACCGTCTCGCGGCCGAGCGCCTTCGCCAGCGCCGCGGCCATCTCGCTGCCTGTCAGGTGTTCGCCGGCGATGCCTATCGACTTGCCGATGGTCTCCGCGCCCTTCCTGAAGATGCCATAGGCGCACTTGCCGATATCCTCGGCGGCGATGCCGGGCAGCTTCGCCTCGCCCATCGGCAGCGTGAAGACGAGTCTTCCGCCTTCCAGCTTCGGCCCCATGCCGAACTGGACCAGGTTGTCCCAGTAGAACGACGTCAGCAGGAACGTCGTCGGTACGCCGGCCTCGCGGAAGTACGCATCGGCTTCCCCCTTGGCATCGAAGTGGGGCACCTTGAACCGGCCCATCAACGTCGGCATGCGGTCGTCGGAAAGCGGCACCCACCTGCGTGTGTCCTCCAACGTCGACCAGATGACGTGCTTGAGCCCGGCGTGCTTTGCCGCAGCGGCGAGGTTGCGCGCCTGCGCCTGCTCCTTGTCCGGCGAGAAGTGTTCCCAGAAATTGGTGACGAAGTACGCGCCATGGGCGCCGGCGAGCGCCTTCGCCAGGCCCGCCTCGTCGTCGAGGTCGGCCGCAGCGACGTGCGCGCCGCGTTCGGCCAGCACCTTCGCTTTGGCCGAGTCCGCATCGCGGGTGATCGCGCGCGCGGCGAAGCCGCCGTGTGCGTCCTTCAGGATCGCCTGAACGAGGCCGCCGCCCTGCGCCCCGGTGGCGCCGACGACGGCAATGATCTTCTTCTCCGACATGGCAGTTCTCCTCTAAGTGATCCGCTGCGACAGTTGCGAGTGCGAAGACATCGCGAGAGGTCGCCGGGTGACAACAATAGAACCAGACTTCGACCCGCCCGGTACCGCGCAGTTCAGCCGTCGACGCGGGTCATCCGTCGTCGCTCCGCTCCGGCGGCAGCAGCCGCGCCGCCTGCTCGGCCGGCAGCGACTCGACGGTCTTCAGTGCCTTGCCCATCTGCCGCGTGCGCGTCTCGGCCTGCTCGATGGTGGTCGAGGCGCTGGCGAGTTGCCGCTTCAGCGTCGCCAGCACATCGCCGAACTTGCCGAATTCGGTCTTCACTGCGCCGAGCACCTGCCACACCTCGGCGCTGCGCTTCTCCAGCGCCAGCGTGCGGAAGCCCATCTGCAGGCTGTTGAGCATCGCGAACAGCGTGGTCGGACCAGCGATCACCACGCGCAGGTCGCGGTTGAGCGCCTCGGTCAGCCCAGGGCGCCGCAGCACCTCGGCGAACAGACCCTCGGTGGGCAGGAACAGGATGCCGAAGTCGGTCGTGTGCGGCGGCTCGACGTACTTCTCGCGCAGCGTCTTCGCTTCGGTGCGGATCCGCGTCTCCAGCGCTCGGCCGGCCGTCTCGATCGCCGCCGTATCGACCGCATCGTGCGCGGCGAGCAGGCGTTCATAGTCTTCGCTTGGAAACTTGGCATCGATCGGCAGCCACACCGGGCTACCGTCGTCGCGCCCCGGCAGGCGGATCGCGAACTCGACGCGGTTGCTCGACCCGGGCCGCGTGGCCACGTTGGTCGCGTACTGCTCGGGGGTGAGCACCTGTTCGAGCAGCGCCGCGAGTTGCACCTCGCCGTAGGTGCCGCGCGACTTCACATTGGTCAGCACGCGCTTCAGATCGCCGACGCCGGTGGCGAGCGTCTGCATCTCGCCCAGTCCCCGATGGACCTGCTCGAGCTGCTCGGACACCCGGCGGAACGATTCGCCGAGCCGCGCCTCCAGCGTCGTCTGCAGCTTCTCCTCGACGGTGGCGCGCATCTGCTCGAGCTTCGCCTCGTTGCCCTGCTGCAGCGACTGCAGCCGGCCTTCGAGCGTGGTGCGCACCTCGCCCAGATTGCGCTGCACGTTGGTGGCCAGATCGGCCACCTGCTGCTGCAGCAGTTGCGCCAGCCGCTTCACCTGCTCGGCGCCCTCCTCGCGCTGGGCACGCGCGCTGGTCTCGGCGATTTTCGCCGCGTGCGTCATCTGCTGGCCGAAACCGGTGAGCTGCGTCGTCTGCACGCTCGCCAGTCCGGTGACCTGGCTCACCAGCGCGGTCTGCATCTCGGTCAGCCGGTGACCGGTCTCCATCCGCACCTGGCTCGCCGACGACTCCACCGCCGCGCGCAGTTCGCGCTCGAGCCTCTCGTTCTGCGCCTCGCCGTTGCCTTCGCTCGCCGCCAGCCGCTGCGCGATGGATGCGTCGAGGCTGCGCTTGAACCACGCCAACGCAAGCAGGATGACCACGGCCACGGCGGCCGCCGTCAGCGCAAGTAGCTGCATTTCGCTCAACTGGACCCTCCGTCTGCTGCGATCTTACCGGCGCGCCCGCGATGCAGCCCGCGCTTGCGATACTCCACCCCGATGCAGCAGATCCTGTCGGTCACCATCCCGTTCTTCGCGCTCGTGCTGTGCGGCTACGTGGCCGCGCGGGCGAAGTTCCTGCCCGAGTCGGCGATCCCGGGACTGAATGGTTTCGTGCTGTTCTTCGCGCTGCCGTGCATGCTGTTCCGCTTCGGCGCATCGGCTCCGGTGCGGCAACTGCTCGATCCGGCGGTGATCGTCGTCTATGTCGTCTCCGCGCTGGCGATGATCTTCGGCACGATCGCGGTCACCCGCTCGGCGCGCGTGGGAATGAAGGACGCTGCCTTCGGCGCACTGACGGCCGCCTTCCCCAACACCGGCTTCATGGGCGTGCCGCTGCTCGCGGCGCTGCTCGGACCGCGAGCCGCCGGGCCGGTGCTCACGACCGTGCTGGTCGACCTGCTCATCACCAGTTCGCTCGCCATCTCGCTGGCCCACGCGCGGGAACGCGTCGGCACCAGCCTCTTTGCCGACATCCTGCGTTCGCTGCGCGGCGCGCTCGGCAATCCGCTGCCGTGGGCCATCGCCCTCGGCATCGCGGCCTCGGCCGCCGGCATCGCGCTGCCCGGGCCGCTCGACACCGTGGTGAAGATGCTGGCCGACGCCGCCTCACCGGTAGCGCTCTTCACCATCGGCACGATCCTGTGGCGCGCCGGCGAACACGTTCGCGGATCCACGCCACCGAGGCTCTACCTGCCGCTGGCGCTGATCAAGCTGCTCGTGCACCCGCTGCTGGTGCTGGTCGCCGGCTCGGTGGCGATCGCGCTCGGGGCGCCGTTTTCGCCGTTCACGCTTTCTGTGCTGGTCCTTGTCGCGGCGTTGCCTTCGGCAAGCTCGGTTTCTCTGCTGGCCGAGCGCTACGGAGCGGACAACGGCCGCATCGCACGGGCGATCGTGGCCTCGACCGTGCTGTCCTTCGGCACCTTCACGCTGATCGCGTGGGCGGCGCAGAGGATCCTCGGCTAAGCCCTAGCCGGCCTTGTTGCGCATCCAGTCGGCCGTCTGGAAGAAAGCCTGCAGCAGTTTCTGGCGCAGGTCTTCCGCCACCTTTTGCTCGACCATGGCCTGGTCCATGCACGCCAGCCACTGGTCGCGCTCGCGGATGCCGATCGCAAACGGAAGATGCCGGGCGCGCAGCATCGGGTGGCCGTGGCGCTCGATGTACAGGCTCGGTCCGCCGAGCCAGCCGGACAGGAACAGGTACAGCTTCTCGCGCGCATGCGCGAGGTCGGTCGCGTGCAGCGCGCGCAATTCCGCGTACCGCGGCTCCAGATCCATCACGTCGTAGAAGCGTCCGACCAGCGCCCGCACCGCCGCGTCTCCGCCGAGCAGCGCGTAGGGCGCCTGAGAAGCGGCTTCGGCGCCTTCGGTCGGAACCGGGACGCTGCTCACCGTTCACCTTTCACGCTTCGCGCAACGTCGCCAGCGGCGGCGACTTCAGCACGTTGCGCAGGCCGAACCAGCCGCCCGCCAGTGCGCAGGCGATGCCGCCGCCGATGCCGGCCACGAATACCCACGGCGCGACGGTGTAATCGAACTCGAACGCGAAGCGCGCCAGTGACCAGCCCACCGCGGACGCGGCCGCGGCGGCAAGCCCGCCGGCCAGCGCGCCGAGGCAGATCATCTCGGCCGTCTGCGCGCGCGACAGCTGCTCGCGTGATGCGCCAAGCGCGCGAAGGAGGCCGGCTTCGCGCACCCTTTCATCGAAGGTGGCGGCCAGTGCCGCGTACAGGACCAGCACGCCGGCCGCGAGCGTGAACAGGAACAGGAACTCGATCGCCGCGATGACCTGGTCGAGCACCGCCTGAACCTGGCGAAAGATGGCGCTCATGTCGAGCACGGTGAGGTTCGGCATGTCGCGCACCAGG
>JAHEDN010000248.1 GCA_024641225.1 Burkholderiales bacterium
GAGCAGTTCCATCGCCAGGTGCGAAGCGCTGCCGTTGCCGACCGACGCATAGTTCAACTGGCCCGGCCTCGCGCGCAGGTAGTCGATCAGTTCTCGGAACGACCGGATGGGCAGGCTGCTGTTGACGGCGAGGATGTTCGGCGCGGTGCCGACCAGCACGATCGGCGCGAGGTCACGCGCCGGGTCGTAGGGCAGCTTCGAGTACGGGAACGGCGCGGTGGCCAGCGGGCCGGTGAACGACAGACCGATCGTGTAGCCGTCCGGCGGCGCCTTGGCGATCGCGTCGGTGCCGATCGTGCCCCCCGCCTGCGCACGGTTCTCGGCGATCACCGGCTGCGCGGTCCGATCGCGCAACTGGTCGGCCACGACCCGGCCCAGCACGTCGATCGACGAGCCCGGCGGCGCGGTCAGGATCATGCGAATTGGCTTTTCGGGCCAGCCCTGCGCGCGCAGCAGCGGCGTGGCGGCCAGGGCCAATGCGCCGGCCGCCGAACGCAAGAGGTCCCGGCGTCGGGTGAATCCGGCGGCGGACGCGCTATTTCGGCTCATGACAGACGGCCTCGACGTTGTTGCCGTCGGGATCGAGCACGAAGGCCCCGTAGTAGTGGGCGTGATAGTGCGGTCGCAGCCCGGGCGGGCCGTTGTCGCGGCCGCCGTTGGCTATCGCGGCAGCGTAGAAGGCGTCGACCGCGTCGCGGCTGACGGCATGCCAGGCCAGGTGCGTCGGCCCGGAAGGATTTTCCGGTGCCTCGACAAACCACGTGTCGAACTTTCCCTCGTGCACGAAGCCGAGCATGCGCACGCCGTCATGCTCGGCCTCGTGGCCGAGTTTGTAGCCGAGCGGCGCCAGCGCCTTCTCGTAGAACCGGCGCGTCGCCGCCAGGTCGCGCACGCGGAAGGTCATGTGATCGAGCATGGCTGTGTCCTAAGTCACGTCGCGACCGAGCAGCAGGAATTCCATCAGGGCCTTCTGCGCGTGCAGGCGATTCTCTGCCTCGTCCCAGACGACCGATTGCGGTCCTTCGATCACCTCATTGGTCACTTCCTCGCCGCGGTGCGCCGGCAGGCAGTGCATGAACAGCGCCTCCGTCTTCGCGGCGGCCATGATCCTGTCGTCGACGCACCAGTGCGTGAACGCCTGGCGGCGCTGTTCGTCCTCGGCCTCGAAGCCCATGCTGGTCCACACGTCGGTGGTCACGAGATCGGCGCCGCGCGCGGCGTCGAGCGGCGCGTCGAACACGACCAGGTGCGGTCCGGCCGGGGCGAGCCGCGGATCGAGGCCATAGCCGGGCGGCGTCGAGACATTGACGCGGAAGCCGAGCAGCTGTGCCGCCTGCAGCCACGTGTAGGCGACGTTGTTCGCATCCCCGATCCACGCCACCGTGCGCCCGGCGATCGGGCCGCGGTGCTCGATGTAGGTGTAGATGTCGGCGAGGATCTGGCACGGGTGGTACTCGTTGGTCAGGCCGTTGATCACCGGCACTCGAGAGAACTGCGCGAAGCGCTCGATCTTCGTCTGTTCGTAGGTCCGGATCATCACGATATCGACCATCCGGGAGATCACGCGCGCGGAATCCTCGACCGGCTCGGCCCGGCCGAGCTGCGAGTCGCCGGTGGTGATGTGGATCACCGAGCCGCCCATCTGGTACATCCCGGCCTCGAAGCTGACGCGCGTGCGGGTCGATGCCTTCTCGAACACCATCGCCAGCGTGCGGTCGCGCATCGGCTGGTACAGCTCGTAGCGCTTGAAGCGGTCCTTGATGATCAGGGTGCGTGCGAACACGTGTTCGAGTTCATCCCGCGTCAGATCATCGAGGCGAAGAAAGTGGCGGAGCGGGTGCGCGGCCATCGTGTTCCCCTTGTCTGTTCAGGCCGCCTGCGGCGCCGGAACGCCAACGAAGGAGCGCACCAGCGGCGCCAGCCGCGCGACGATCTCGTCGGCCTCGCGTGCGTTGATCACCAGCGGCGGCACCAGGCGGATCACGCGGTCCTGCGTAACGTTGATCAGCAGCCGGCTGGCGAGTGCCTGACTGACCAGGTCGCCGCACGGCCGGTCCAGTTCGATGCCGATCATCAGTCCCTCGCCGCGGATCGAGACCACGCCGGCGATGCCCTGCAGAGCCGCCGCGAAGCCGTCGCGGATCCGCTGTCCCATCGCCTCGGCGTTCGCGAGCAGGTTCTCCTCCTCGATGATGCGCAGCGTCTCCAGGCCTGCGCGGCAGGCGAGCGGGCTGCCGCCGAAAGTCGTGCCGTGGTTGCCGGGACCGAGCGTGCCGGCTGCGCGTCCGCCTGCGACCACTGCGCCGATCGGCACGCCCGAGCCGAGCCCTTTGGCCAGCGTGACCACGTCGGGCCGGATGTCGGCCCATTGATACCCGAACCACTTGCCGGTGCGCGCGATGCCGCACTGGACCTCGTCGACCATCAGCAGCCAGCCACGCTCGTCGCACAGCCGGCGCAGATCGCGCAGATAGCCGCGATCGGCCATGCGGATGCCGCCTTCGCCCTGCAGCACTTCGAGCCAGATCGCCTGCACGCGCGGGTCGGCTGCGGCGGCCTTCTCGACCGCCGCGAGATCGTTGTACGGCACGCGGATGAAACCGGACGGCAACGGGTCGAATCCCTTGCGCGCCTTCTCGCTGCCGGTGGCCGCCAGCGTGGCCAGCGTGCGGCCGTGCCACGCATGTTCCATCACGATCGTCTGCGCCTCGGCATTGCCGTGCTTGTGGCCGTACATCCGCGCCAGTTTCAGCGCACCTTCGTTGGCCTCCGAGCCGGAATTGGCGAAGAACACCTCGTCGAGTCCGGTCAGTGCGCAGATGCGGTCGGCGAGCTGCTCCTGTTCGCTGATGCGGTAGATGTTCGATACGTGGATCAGACGGCCGACCTGCTCGACGAGCGCGGCGGTGAGCTTCGGGTGTCCGTGACCGAGACCGTTGACCGCAATGCCGGCCAGCGCGTCCAGGTACTCGTGGCCGTCGTCGCCGGTCAGCCACGCGCCATTGCCGCGCGTGAAGGCAACCGGCAGGCGGGCGTATGTGTTCATCACGTGTGACATCGGTGCTCCCGGCTGGCGCAGAAAAACAAAAAAACGCGGCTGCGAGCAATCTCGTTCCGCGTTTGGCGAATTATAGGGAGGAGGGCATCGGAGCAGAAGGCGGCGGGAATCCAGCGGCGGCTACCGCGACGTCAAACCGAAGCGGAAGTCGTACCGCACCACTG
This sequence comes from Burkholderiales bacterium, assembly GCA_024641225.1. GTDB lineage: Bacteria > Pseudomonadota > Gammaproteobacteria > Burkholderiales > Burkholderiaceae_F > JADJWR01. Next base: position 3,223 of record JAHEDN010000248.1, read on the forward strand.
GCCGGGGCGCTCCTGCGCGGCGGCCGGCGCAAGGGGTGCCGCCGATACCCGCGATCAGGCCGCCTTGCGAACTGGAGTGATCACGCGCAGGGGAGCGATCTTCTTCTCTTCCGCGGCCGACAGCACCCGGATGCTGGGAAAGTAGCCCTGGTAGACGACGCCGTGCAGTTCGACCTTGTTCTGCACGCGCAGGTAGCGGATCAGGTACTCGACGATGTTGTCGGTGATCAGCTGCCCGGGGACGAGCACCGGGATGCCGGGTGGGTAGGGCACGACCTGGTCGTTGCAGATGCGGCCGATGAGCGCGCGGTTTGGCTGGTCGTTTTCGTCGAGCAGCGGCACCAGTTCGCCGCCGCAGTAGTAGGCGTCGCGCGGCAGGTAGACGAGCTCGGTGAAGGGCGGCAGGTCCGGCGTCCGATACAGGCGCCGCGGCGCGCGCTTCTCGCGCGCGATGCGCATCAGCGCGTCGTACAGGCGCGAGCACTTCGAGCGGGTGGTGCCGATGGTCAGCAGCAGCGTGATCGTGTTGAAGGTCGACTTTTCGATCGTGATGTTGAAGCGCGAGAACAGTTCCTGCTGCAGTTCGTCGACGGTCATGCCGCACGAAGAGATGTCGACGGTGATCTTGGTCGGATCGAGCCGGATGTTGTCGCCCTTGACCTCGTCGGGCAGCAGGTCGTCGAGTTCGAGCACGCGGAAGGCGCCCGTCGTGTTGATCTGCTCGCGCAGTTCGGCCGCCAGCATCAGCGTGCGCTCGAGCAGCTTGTAGCCTTCCATCACGGCCTGTTTGCGCGACACGTCGAGGCTGGCGATCATGCTGTACATCGGGCTGGTCGACGTATGCATGTTGAAGTTCTCGCGGAACAGGTGCTCCTTGAAGCCGGGATCGTTCACGTGGATGAACGCGGCCTGCGAGAACGCCGACAGCGTCTTGTGCGCTGACTGCGTGGCGTAGTCGGCGCCCGACTCGAGCGCGGTCGGGCGCAGGTCCGGGTGGAAGCGGGCGTGCGAGAACCACGCCTCGTCGATCAGCACCTTCATGCCGCGCGCATGTGCCGCATCGACGATCGGCTTGAGGTCGTAGCGCAGTCCGTCGTAGGTGCACGAAGTCAGCACCAGCAGCTGCGCGTCGGGATGGTCCTCGATCGCCTTCAGGATCGTGCTCTTCGGCACCGGACCGAAGACGCCGTAGGCCTTGTTGACGCTCGAATCGAGATAGATCGGCTTTGCGCCCGACAGCACGACGCCGTGGTGCACGCTCTTGTGGCAGTTGCGGTCGAGCAGCATCTTCTCGCCCGGAGCGATCAGTGTCTGCAGGATGACCTTGTTGGCGGTCGATGTGCCGTTGGTGGCGAAGAAGGTCTTGCGCGCGCCGAACGCCTTGGCCGCCATCTGCTGCGCCTCGGCGATCACGCCGGTGGGCTCCATCAGCGAATCGAGCGCCTTGACCGAAACCGACAGGTCGGCGTCGAACACGTGCTCGCCCATGAACTCGTGAAACTCGCTGACCCAGGGGCTGCCGCGCAGCGAGTCGCCGCTCGAGTGTCCCGGCGTGTGCCAGGCGTCCTTCGCTGCCAGCACGTACGAGCGCAACGCGTCGTAGAACGGCGTGCGTGCGCGCTCCGCAATCTGCGCGTTCAGGATCCGGTACATGCCGCGCAGGTCACGTTCCTCCCGATAGAAGTAGCCGTCGACGGCCTCGGAGAACAGCGCGTCGACGACCTGGTC
>JAHEDN010000249.1 GCA_024641225.1 Burkholderiales bacterium
GGCACATCATTTCCAGCGCGCGCTCGGCGCGGCCGATCGTGCGCATGCAGTGGTGGATGCGGCCGGGGCCGAGGCGTCCCTGGGCGATCTCGAAGCCGCGACCCTCGCCGAGCAGGATGTTCGACGCCGGCACGCGAACGTCGGTGAAGTCCACCTCGGCGTGACCGTGCGGCGCGTCGTCGTAGCCGAACACCGGCAGGTGGCGCAGCAACTTCACGCCCGGCGCGTCCATCGGCACCAGGATCATCGACTGCTGCCTGTGGCGGTCCGGGTTCTGCGGATCCGTCTTGCCCATGAAGATGAGGACCTTGCAGCGAGGATCGTTGGCGCCCGAGGTCCACCACTTGCGGCCGTTGATCACGTACGAATCGCCGTCGCGTTCGATGCGCGCCTCGATGTTGGTGGCATCGGAGGAGGCGACGTCCGGCTCGGTCATCGCGAATCCCGAGCGGATGGTGCCGTCGAGCAGCGGCGCGAGCCATTGTTGCTGCTGTTCGGGCGTCGCGTAGCGGACCAGCGTTTCCATGTTGCCGGTGTCGGGCGCCGAGCAGTTGAAAGGCTCCGAGCCGATCGGCGAGCGACCCATGATCTCGGCAAGCGGCGCGTATTCCACATTCGTCAGCCCGGCGCCGTACTGCGATTCGGGCAGGAACAGATTCCACAGTCCCGCGGCGCGGGCCCTGGCTTTCAGTTCTTCCATGACCGGTGCCGGCTGCCACCGGTTGCCCGCAGCGCGAAAGGCATCCATCTCCGCCTCGAAGCGTTCCTCGGCCGGATAGACGTGCTCTTCCATGAACGCGGTGACCCGCTGCTGCAGTTCCCTGACCTTGGGCGAGAAGTCGAAGTCCATCGAGGATCCTTGTGTGGCGGGTTTCGTTTCAGCGCGCAATAGTTCGTGCCAGTGCCCACGCCTGCTCGGCGAGCGGCCGCGTACGCCTGCCGGTCTCGATCGCCTGCGCGCTCGCTGCATTGCCCTGCAACGCGCGCGCGGCGACACCCTGCAGAATGCCGACCAGGCGGAACATGCTGAACACGAGGTAATAGGTCCAGTCGGCTTCCGATACCTCGCGGTGGCTGCCGACGCGCGCGAGATAGCGGTGCAGGTAGGCCGACTCGTTCGGAATCGCGAGCGCCTCGAAGTCGAGGCCGGCGAGCCCGCGCGAGTTTCCCGTCGGCAAGCGCCAGGTCAGGCAGTGATAGGCGAAGTCGACCAGCGGATCGCCGAGCGTCGACAGTTCCCAGTCGAGCACGGCGAGGATGCGCGGCTCCCGGGCGTGGAAGATGACGTTGTCGAGCCGGTAGTCACCGTGCACGATGCGCGTCTCGCCCTCTGCGGGAATGTGCTCCGGCAGCCAGTCGATCAGCCGGTCGGCGGCCTCGATGCGTTCCGTTTCGGATGCACGATACTGCCGGGTCCAGCGCGCCACCTGGCGCGCGATGTAGTGGCCGGGCTTGCCGTAGTCGGCGAGACCGATCGCCGCCGGGTCGACGCGATGCAGCGCGGCGATCACGCGGTTCAGTTCGTCATAGTGCGCCGAGCGTTCGGCCCGGATCAGGTCCGGGAGCGCCGGGTCCCAACAGATGCGGCCATCGACGAAGTCCATCAGGTAGAAGGCCGAGCCGATGACGCTGATGTCTTCGCAGAGCACATGCGCGCGTGCGACCGGAACGTCGGTCGCGGCCAGCGCGCTGATCACCCTGAATTCGCGGTCGACCGCGTGCGCAGAGGGGAGCAATGCTCCTGGCGGCTTGCGTCGCAGCACGTACCTGTGACTGCCCGTCGAAAGCAGATAAGTCGGGTTCGACTGTCCGCCCTTGAACTGCGCGACGTGCACTTCGCCCTCGAAGCCGGAGATTCGTTCGCGCAGGAAGGCGGCAAGGCGCGCAACATCGAACGCGTGCTGCGGCGCCACCGGGCGGGTGCCGGAGAACCTGCGCTGGACATCGTCGTTCATACGATCGACGAGCCACCGTCGACGGCGAGATACTGGCCGGTGACATGTCGCGACGCTTCGCTCGCGAAGAACACCACCGCCCCCTTCAGATCCTCGGCGCCGCCGAGCCGGTGCAGCGGCGATCGCGCGGTCACCGCTGCACCGACCTTTTCCAGCAGTCCTGCCGACATTTTCGTCGGGAAGAAGCCGGGACAGATCGCATTGACGTTGATGTTGTAGCGCCCCCATTCCGAGGCGAGCGCGCGGGTGAAGTTGATCGCCGCCGCCTTCGACGTGTTGTAGGCGATCGTGTGCACGCCCGGCGCGGTGCCTCTCAGGCCTGCGACGGAGGCGATGTTGATGATCTTGCCGCGCCCGCGCGGGATCATCGAGCGGCGGCCGACCTCGCGGGCGAGAAAGAACGGCGCGCTGACGTTGAGGTTCATCACCTTGTGCCAGGCCGCATCCGGATAGTCCTCGGCGGGCGCACCCCAGGTGGCGCCAGCATTGTTGACCAGGATGTCGATCGCGCCGAAGCGTTCGAGCACCTGCTCGACCAGCACAGGGATGCGGTCGGACTGCTGCAGGTCGCAGACGATCGGCATCGCCTCGCAGCCCAGCGTCTGCAGATGCGCCTGCGCCGCGGCCAGTTCGTCTTCCTTGCGCGCGCTGATGGCGAGCCTGCAGCCCATTTCGCCGAGTGCTTCGGCCATCTGCAGCCCCAGGCCGCGCGAGCCGCCGGTGATCAGCGCGACCTGTCCGTCGAGGCGGAACAATTCCTTCACGCCCATGGCTCGCCTCGTGTCTGTGCTCTACGGCATCAACGAATCAGGTCCGGCGCTTGTCTCCGCAGGACACGGTTTCGCGGCACCAGCGCGCGCAAAGGTGCGCGGTCCGGGTTCAGCGAAGTTCCATGCCCAGCGTTTCGCGGTTCTGCACTGCGAAGACGGCCGCCTCGACGCGTGAACTCAGGCCAAGCTTGGCGAGAATGTGGCGCACGTGCAGCTTGACCGTGTCGTGGCTGATGCCGAGCGCCCTGGCGATTGCCTTGTTGCTCATGCCCGCGGCGACGTAGCCGAGGATCTGGCGCTCGCGTCCGGTGAGCTGCTTGACCAGGCTGGCTGCGCTGCCGGGCTCGTCGCCGCTCTGCAGGATCGTGGCGAGCTTGCCGGCGATCGACGGCGCGACGACCAGTTCGCCGCGCGCCGCGCGCCGGATCGCATCGATCACGTCGGCCGGTTCCATGTCCTTGAGCAGGTAGCCGCGCACACCGAGCCGCAGCGCGGCGGCGAGATCCTCGGCCGCCTCGCTCATCGTCAGCACCAGCACGGGCGTGTTCTCGCCGCGCTCGCGCAGGCTCTTGAGCAAGGTGATGCCGTCGGTCGGCGACATGCGCAGGTCGAGGATCAGCAGGTCGGGCTTGTGCTGGCGCAGCAGATCGAAGGTCTCGTCGGCGCGGCCGGTCGTGGCCAGCACCTCCATGCCGGCGCCGCGCGACAGCAGGTCGGCGAGCCCCTGCCGCACCAGCGAATGGTCGTCGACGAGGACCAGCTTGACTGGCGGTGTGTTCATGACGTGCCGCCTGTGGGCAGGGCCTGGTCGACGACCAGCGTCACTCGCGTGCCGCCTGCGGGAAGCGCGCTGATCTGCAGGCGCCCGCCGGCACGCCCGGCGCGTTCGCGCATGATCTGCAGGCCGTGGTGACCGGCTTCGGTCAGGCGGCCGGCGCAGCGCGGATCGAGTATCTCCTCGCTCGGTCCGCAGCCGTCGTCTTCGACGACCACGCGCAGCGCGTCGCCGTCGCGGTCGACGTTCAGCCGCGCCGAATGGGCGCCGGAATGATGGCTGACGTTGGCGAGTGCCTCCTGGACGATGTAGAAGATCTGCAGCTGCTCCGCGCTGGCCAGCGCCAGTTCATCGACGGTGCAGTCGAACTGCAGTTCGATGCCGGTGCGGCTGCGGAAGGCTGCCGCCAGCTCGTGCAGCGATGAGGTCAGGCCGCGTGAGTCCATGCCGGCGCGGTACAGCGAGATCATCTCGCGCAGCCGCCCGTGGGCGTTGCGCAGTTCGTCGCTGACGTCGTTGCTGTACTCGCGCGCGCTTTCGCCGTCGTTCTGCTTCATCGCGTCCTGCAGCAACGACATGCGCATGCGCATGAAGGTGAGCGACTGCGCCAGCGCGTCGTGGATGTCGGCCGCCATCGACTGCCGCTCGGCCTCGACCCGCGTCTGGAGGTTCTCCCGCGTCAGGCGCTCGTTCTCGAGCGCGAGGCCGAGCAGCTGTCCGAACGGCCGCAGCAGGTGCGTGATGCCCGGCGGGGGATCGTGCCCCTCGGCGAAGAACAGGTTGAGCACGCCGATCGGCTGCTCGCGATGATCGAGCGGCACCGCCACGGCGCGGCCCCGCGACGCGCCCTGGCGGTCCTCGTCCAGGATCGCGCAGCCGAGAATCGGCGTGGCCTGGCGAGTCAGCGCGCTCTTCAGCGCCGCGCCGCACATGCCGCAGGAGGAGGGCATCAGCGCGTCGCGCTCGCACATCTCGGTCGGCAGTCCGACCGAGGCGATCAGGCGCAGCTTCGTGCCGTCGGCAATCGGCGCCCGGATCGCACCGGCGCGCGCCCCGGTCAGCCGGACGACGAGGCCAAGGAAGTCGACCAGCACCGAGCCGGTCGGATCGTGCCTGGGCTCGATGACGGCTGGCGGCTGTCGGGATGCCTCGGCGGCCGCGGCGTGCGGCTCGATCGTGTATACGTTCACGTTGGGGTCAGGCCCGTCGCCGAGGACTGGAACGACCCAATACTATAGAAATCGGTCCGACCCCGTCCGCGGCGTCGTGGCCGGCACGGGCGCCGACGGACTCAGGCGATGGCCTGGTAGTAGAGGTTCTGCGGGTGGTTGGCCTGCGCGAAGAAGAACCAACGCTCCGCCAGCAGGCCGAGATACTGCACGATGAACGCGGCGGCAAGGGCGGCCGGCGCGTCGAGCATGAGCCCGGCAACGAGCAGCGCGGCCGGT
>JAHEDN010000250.1 GCA_024641225.1 Burkholderiales bacterium
ACCGTGCGATGGGAGTGGGCGCCGCCGCCGAGATGCTGCGCATTCTCGCCGGCGAGGAGCCGCGAAATCTGATCAATCCCGACTATCGGCACAACAGGGGCCAATGATGAAGATCACCGCGCTGCGGGCCGTTCCCGTCTCCTATCGCGTCCCCGAAGGGCAGAACGTCACGCTCGGCATCGGAAGGGCAGTCAAGCGCGACGCCGTTCTGGTGAAGGTCGAAACTGACGAAGGCGTCGTTGGCTGGGGAGAGGCGCACCATGGACGCTGTCCGGGGGCGATTGCAAAGCTGATCGACACGACGATGAGCGAGCTGGTCGTCGGCATGGACGCACTCGACGTCGTCGGCGTCTGGGCCAAGGTCTACCGGATGCAGCTGTCCAGCCACGGCATGGGTGCCGCGGCGGCAATGGCGCTGTCGGGCATCGATCTGGCGCTGTGGGACATTCGCGGCAAGGCCGCCGGATGGCCCCTGTACCAACTTCTCGGTGGCACCGCGAAACCGATCAAGGCCTACGCGGGCGGCATCTCGCTCGGTTACCAGGCGCCCGCATCGCTGGCCGAGGAGGCGCTTTCCTACGTGAAATCGGGCTATCGCGCCGTCAAATTGCGCGTGGGCGACACGCCCAAGAACGACATCGCGCGGGTGCAGGCGGTGCGCACCGCTGTCGGTGCCGACGTCGATATCCTCGTCGACGCCAACACCAACTATTCACTCGACGACTTGCGGCGTGTCCTGCCCGCATACGAGGAGGCGGCGGTGGGCTGGATCGAGGAGCCGTTCCCGCCCCACGACCACCGCAATTACCTGGAAGCCGCAGCGATGGGCGACGTTCCGCTGGCCGCAGGGGAGAACCACTTCACCCGTTTCGACTTCACGCGGCTGATCGAAGACGGCGCGGTCCGCTTCGTGCAGCCCGACGTGTCGAAGGCGGGTGGGGTCACGGAAACGATGCGCATCGCGGCCATGACGTCTGCCTGGAAGCTGAGTTTCAATCCGCACACGCTGGCCACCGGCATCAACATGGCGGTGTCGATTCACGTGCTGGCGTCTGTCGACAACGCGGGATACTTCGAAGGCGACGTCGCCAGGCACAACCCGCTCCGCGATGAAGTCGGCGGCACGCCGTACAAGGTCGACAGTTCCGGTTGCGTCCGGCCGCTCGAGCGGCCCGGGCACGGCATCGAAGTCGACGAGGCATTCATCGCGGCGCACCCGTTGATCGAGGGGCCGTGCTACGTGTGACCGGTCGGAGCAGAAGCCCGCGTTGCATTGATTCGGAGCGGTCGGCTGCGGTTAGCGGTGGTTGGTCACGAGCATCTTGCCGTCGACTTCGGCGACCAGATCGCCGTGCTGATTTTCGCAGCGCGCCCGCATCATCACGATGCCGCAGTCGTGTTTCGGCTTGTCCACTGCGTCTCGTCGAACCATGTGACGGGGAACATCGGCGTCTCCGCATTCGGGATCGCGCTTCGCGGCAGCATGCCCGAGCTGGCCTCTGGCCGATTCGCAATGCCTGGTCGGGCGTGGCGTGCCCGTTCGCCGTGCGTGCTTCGCGCCGTACCCGCTGGCCGACCTGTTCGCAAGCTCCGCGATTGCGCTGCGGCACTTCGCGTAAGTAGAAGTGGTCCTTGTGCGCTGGCGCGGGCGGGAAGATTCTTGTCGGCCTTTCGACACGGAGGCCTCAATGGATCAACGCACCCGCGAATCGGCCGACATCGATTTGACCTTCTACGATGCGCAGCCGCCGCGCATGGTCGACGCGCGTCACTTTCCGCCGGAGGCTTCGGCGCGAGGCGACTTCGGTCGCGTCGACATGGCGCTCGGAGACGTGAAGGATCCCACGTTCCCGTGGCAGGACATGTCGCATGACAGCGCGGGCGGAAAGAAGCGGCGCGATGCCGTCAAGAAGGCGCAGGAGGAGGCCGTTCTCAAGTACGTGCTCGTGCACACCAAGTACTGGCAGCAGTTCCGGCCACCGGAGTTCCTGCCCGGCAAGCGCGAGGAGACCGTCAGCTACACGGTCGGGCACGAGCGACGCCAGTCGACCACCGTCGAGGAAGGGCTCGAGATCAGCCTGGGCCTCAAGGGCAAGGTGTTGTCCGCCGGCGCAAAGGCGTCGATCAAGTGGAACCAGCAGGTGCAGGAGAGCTTCTCCGATTCGCACACCAAGACAGTCACGCAGGAACTCGAAGGCAACCGCTGGTACTTCTACTGGCAGACGCTGGATGAGCTGACGCTTTATCGCCTGCCCCGCAGCGAGCCGGACGTGATGGAGGAGGTGAGGCGGGTGGCCGCGCCTTCCGGCGTGGTGATGCTGGACAGCTTCACGATGCCGAAGCGGGCCGAGCCGAAAGGGCCGCGACTGGGCGCTGCGGCGGTCACGCTCAAGAAGGGCGAGAGTGCCAGTTTTCCGGGGTGGCTCGCCGCCAAGACCCGGGTCCACGCGAAGAACCTGGACGGCAACGACGACGGCGAGGCGACGATCAGCTGGATGGGGCTCGGCGGCAAGATCGTGATGGCGCTCGAACCCGGGTCGACCACGCACGTCGACCGCTGGTTGCCGGCGTCGTTCAAGGTGACCAGCAGCGGCGTGACCGAGATCGAAGTCTGGACCGCCTAGCCGGCGCGCAGGACGTCCGCAGCGGCACGCGCATTTCCGGGACGCTGCAAGCGAAGGCGGCACCCCGGACCAAGGCGATGCGCGTCGACCGAACAAGGTATCGCGCGATCCGGCGTACAGGGCTGTAATCAGGCATCTTGCCGTTCGTTGGCAACTCTCGGGAGCGATGAGCCATGCCCCTGAACGACCACGATCTGCATGCGGCGCTTTCGCCGGTCGCAGAGCCGGGCGAACGAGCGCCCGAGCCCGGCATCGCGCTCTGCCTGTCCGGCGGCGGTTATCGCGCGATGGTGTTCAACCTCGGCGTGCTGTGGCGGCTGAACGAAATTGGGTACCTGTCCCGCCTCGACCGCGTGTCGAGCGTCTCCGGCGGGTCGATCACCGCCGCGATGCTGGGGCTGAAGTGGCAGCGGCTGAACTTCGCCAACGGCGTTGCGCAGCGCCTCATCGCCGAGGTGATCGATCCGATCCGCGCCTTCGCGCACGAGACCGTCGACGTCGGCTCGGTGCTTGCCGGCCTGTTCCTGCCCGGTTCGATCAGCGACAAGGTGGCCAAGGCCTATCGCAAGCACCTGTTCGGCGAGGCCACGCTGCAGGACCTGCCCGATGATCCGCCGCGCTTCGTCATCAACGCCACCAACGTGCAGACCGGCGTGCTGTGGCGCTTCTCCAAGCCCTACATGCGCGACTACACCGTCGGCGAAGTCAGGAACCCGACTGTATCGCTCGCCCAGGCCGTGGCGGCCTCGTCGGCGTTTCCGCCGGTGCTCTCGCCCGCCAAGCTCGAACTCGATCCGGCGAGTTTCAGTCGCGCGAGCGGCGAGCCGTATCACCACGCGCCGTTCACCACCGAGGTTTATCTCTCCGATGGCGGCGTCTACGACAACCTCGGCCTGGAAACGGCTTGGAAGCGCTACGACACGATCCTGGTCAGCGATGCCGGGCTGGCGATGAAGGCCGATCCGGATCCCGGCAGCGACTGGGCCACGCATTCCATGCGCGTGCTCGACATGATCGACAACCAGGTGCGGGCGCTGCGCAAGCGGCAACTGGTGTCGAGTTTCCTCAACGGCGTGCGCAAGGGTGCCTACTGGAGCGTGCGCTCGCAGATCGCCGACTACAACGCGCCCGCTGCGCTGCCCTGCCCGGACGCGCGCACCGGGGAACTGGCGCAGGTGGCGACCCGCCTGGCCGACATGCCTGACGACACGCAGGAGCGCCTGATCAACTGGGGCTACGCGATCTGCGACGCGGCGATACGTCGCTGGGTCGACCGCAGCCTGCCGGCGCCGGCTGCGTTTCCCTATCCGCGTGGCGTCTGACCGGCGGGGCAGGCCATGAGTCGCGCGCTGTTCGGCGGCTGGGGTGCGCATCTTGCGCAGGAAGATTTCGCCAGGGCCGTCGCCGCGGCCGGCGTGCTCGGCCTGCACGGGCAGGCGCTGCAGGAACAAGCGCTGATCGACGCCGGGCGCGCGCTGCGCCGTGCCGGGCGCGACATCGCGCCGCTGAAGCTGGAGCACCTGGCCGCGCTGGCAAAGGCGGCGTCCAAGAACGGTGCCGACGTGCCCGGCGCCGCGGAGTACCTGGCTGCGTGGGAGCGGTTCCAGTACTGGTGGTTCTATGAACTGCCGCCGAATGCGCCGCTGCTGCGACTCGAGATCGATCCGCACGTGCAGCGGCGACTGCGAGCGTTTGCGCCCGATCCGCTGTGGCTGATCGAGCACGTGCTCGGTGCGTCGGGCGCGAGCTCGGCCTATCTGCGGATCGACGAGCCGGACCGCCCGATAGCGTGGGAGTGGCCGCTGCGGGTCGGCGTGCTCGGCGATGCGCGCTCGCGCGAACTCGGCGAGTGCGTGGAGGCCGTGCCTTGGGCGAACCTGGTCAAGCTGGTTCGGCTCGATCGCCTCGACGAGGACTGCGATCTGCTGCTGCTGCCCGACGACCTGCGCGGTGCCGCCGCCCGTGTGCTGCAGCAGCCGCGCCGGCTGCGCGCCGATGCGGTCATCGTGACGGCCGGGGCCGGCGTGCCCCGCGACCGGATCGCGCCGCTGGCGGCGACGTTGCGGGCCGAGGTGCTGACCGGCGGTGTCGGCATCGTGCAGGTCGATGCCGACCAGCAACGGGAATGGTTCACCGCCCTGACGGAACAGCTTTCGCACGACATGCCGCTCGATGTCGCGTTGGTGCGCGCCGCGTCGACCGCGGCAGCGACCGGGACGGAGGGGACGGCGTTGCTGATCGCCTCGCGACGGCTGGCGACGAACGCCCGACTCACTGCGTTTGCCGCCCGCTTCGGACGGCAGTTGCGAC
>JAHEDN010000251.1 GCA_024641225.1 Burkholderiales bacterium
TGTGGTTGGAGACAGGCGCGGGTGAGGCGCTATGCAGCGCACCTTGCCCGAGCGTGAGGGCGCAATCTAGGTTTGAGGCAAGGGCTGCGCAATCGCGGATCTCCGTAACGAGAAGCGTTACAGCTGCGCGTTGCTGCGTTGCGCGACGCGCGGAGATGGCGCCATGGCGCTGTCTGCGCTGCGGAGTTCGGGCGCATCACTGCAATGCACGATGTCCTCTGCAGCGCCCGTTAAAATTCCAGTTGCCTGGAAATTGGGGGCTCGGTGACTACGCAGAACGATCTGAAACGTCTGGTCGCGCAGGCCGCGCTGCGCTTCGTGCAGCCGGGGCGCGTGCTCGGCGTCGGCACCGGCTCGACGGTCGATCTGTTCATCGACGCGCTGGCGGCGGCAAGGCTCGACGTGAAGCGGGCGGTGTCGAGTTCGGAGCGCAGCACCGCGAAGTTGCGCGCGATCGGAATCGAAGTGCTGGATCTGAACGAAGTCGAGGACCTGCCTGTCTACATCGACGGCGCCGACGAGATCGACGCCGGTTTCCACATGATCAAGGGTGGAGGTGCTGCGCTTACGCGGGAGAAGATCATTGCCGCGGTGGCACAGCGCTTCGTCTGCATCGCGGATGCGAGCAAGCGGGTCGACGTGCTCGGCCGTTTTCCGTTGCCGGTCGAGGTGATCCCGATGGCGCGCGCCCATGTGGCGCGCAAACTGGCGAAGCTCGGTGGCGAGCCGAGATGGCGCGAGGGCTTGGTGACCGACAACGGCAACGTGATCCTCGACGTGCGCGGCCTCGCGATCGCCGACCCGGTGGCGACCGAAGCGCGCATCAACGAGATCGTCGGCGTCGTGACCAACGGCCTGTTCGCGACACGCGGTGCCGACGTGCTGCTGCTCGGCGAGGCCTCGGGCGTGCGCGAGCTGCGGCCGTGAAACTGCCCCGCCGCGCATCGAAAGCGGGGCGTTGCGCCGTGCGCTGATGCGGCGCAGGCTGAAGCGGATCGTTCTGCTGCTGCCGGCTGCTCCGGCGGCATACCTGCTGCTCGCTCTGGCGCTCGGTCTGCTGTCGGTCAACCGCGACTTCCGTCCGACGGCGCCGGCCTCGGGCGGCGTCGGCATCTACCTGCGCACGAACGGCGTGCACGCGGAACTCGTGCTGCCCGCAGTTGCGCCGCACGACTGGCGCGCCGAGTTTCCACCCGATCAGGTGATCGATGCCGAGCGGCTCTCGGCGCAGCCACGGCTCGAATGGATCGCGTTCGGCTGGGGCGACCGCGACTTCTACATCCGCACGCGTACCTGGCGCGACCTGCGGCCCCGCACCGCGGCGGTCGCACTGCTCGGCCTGGGCCGAAGCGCGATGCACGTCGAATACCTGGCCCGGCCGCAGGACTATCGGGGGCAGCGGATCGACCTGAGCGGCGTGCAGTACCGGGCGCTGGTCGAGGCGCTGCGCGCCGGCTTTGCGCGCGATATCCACGGCCGGCCGAGGCGTATCGATGATCCCGGCTATTTCGACACCGACGCCTTCTACGAGGGCACCGGCCGCTACACGATCTGGCTGACCTGCAACGAATGGATCCGGCGGGCACTGGCCCACGCCGGGGTCCGTACCGCGGTCTGGGCGCCTTTTGACGAGGCGCTTTTCTGGCAGTTGAGATAAGTCTCAACGAACCGCTGCCGCTCCCTTACCATTTGCCAGGGAGCGCCGCGGCGTCCGCGCGGCACCGGCAAGGAGAGAAAATGAACCTCGAAAAAGTCATCTTCGGTGCCTTCATCATTCTTGCCTGCACCCTGAACTTCGGCTTCTTCGTCGGCGATATCGCCGATCCGAGGCACCACCACGAACTCGAACTGGCTGCGACCGTGGTCGTCAACCTTATCGCGATGACGCTGAAGTTCGGCGATCGCACCCACATCGGCGCGGTGCACCTGGCCACCAGCATCGTGGCGGTGATCCAGCTGCTCGCCGCGTCGCTCGTGTGGATGTGGGCGACACGGATCAGCACCACGGTGACCGAGGGCGAAGTGATCGCCACCGTCGTGTCCCTTTCCGGCGGCGCACTGGTGGCCAATTTCATCTCGGTGGCGCTGCTGATCGGCGAGACGTTGCGCCGCACGCGCTGAGCGACAGGCGCCGCGTCGCGCCGCCCCGGCGACATCGATGTCCGACATCCTGACCCTGACGCTGCGCCGGCTGCGCGCGCCGTTCATCACGCTGATCTCGGTCTACGCGATCGCCATCTTCGGGCTGGTGCTGATGCCCGGCGTCGATCCGCACGGCAATCCCTGGAAGCTGAGCCTGTTCGATGCCTTCTACATCATGAGCTACACGGCGACGACGATCGGCTTCGGCGAAGTGCCCTACCCGTTCTCGTACGCGCAGCGTCTGTGGATGACGGTCAGCATCTACATCACCGTGATCGGCTGGGCCTACACGCTGGGCTCGATCTTTGCGCTCACTCGGCACCCCGCGTTTCGCATCGCGCTGGGCCGCTTTCGCTTCGAGGGACGCGTACGGCGCATGACCGATCCTTTCTACGTCGTCTGCGGCTACGGGCAGAGCGGTCGCCGCCTGGTCGCCGCCCTGGACGAGATCGGCTACGCGACTGTGGTGCTGGAGATCGAACCCGATCGCGCCCGTGCACATCTGGTTCGTGACACGCGGCAGCCGTCGGCGCTGCTGATAGCCGACGCACGCGCGCCCGATGTCCTGGAGGCCGCCGGCATCAGGATGCCCAACTGCGCCGGCCTGGTCGCGCTGACGCGCGACGATCAGGTCAACCAGGCGATTGCGATCGGGGCGCGAGTGCTGGCGCGCGAACTTCCGGTGCTGGCGCGGGTGAAGTCGCCCGGCGCACGGGAGATGCTGGAAGCGATCGGCAACGTGATCGTCGTCAATCCGTTCGAGACCTTTGCCTTCAACCTTGGCCTGGCGCTGGCGCAGCCGGACACGCTGCGCCTGGAAGACTGGTTGACCGGCGTGCCTGGGGCAAAGCCGCCGCCACACATCGAAGCGCCGAGCGGACACTGGGTGATCGCCGGCTACGGCCGGTTCGGACACTGCGCCGGGCAGGCGCTGCTGGCCGCCGGGCTCAGCTACAAGGCGATCGACATCGACCCTGCGAGCTGCGGCGAGGAAGGCATCCTTGGCACCGCGCTTGCCGAGGAAAGGCTCAGGCAGGCCGGCATCGACGACGCCTGCGGCCTGATCGCCGGCACCGACATCGATGTCAACAATCTCGCCGTCGTCAACACGTCGCGCCGAGCGAAGCGCAAGCTGTTCGTGGTGATCCGGCAGAACGAGGTCGGCAACCGCAGCCTGATCGCGGCCGCGCGCGCCGACATGGAGTTCGTGCAATCGGCGGTGATGACCAACGAGTGCCTGCAGTTACTGACGACGCCGCTGCTCAATCGCTTCCTGATGCTGGCGCGGAAGCAGCCCAATGTCTGGGCCGTTGGTGTCGCTGGCCGTGTGCGTGACGTCGTCGGCGACGTGGTGCCCCACGTCTGGGCGATCACCTGCGACCCGGATCTGCTCGGTGTGCGGCACGCGCTGGTCGAAAGTCCCGAGCCGGCGCTGACGTTGTTCCATCTGCTCGCCGATCCCGACGATCGCCGTCGCCGCCTGAATGCCGTGCCGCTGCTGCTGCTCACCAGTGGACGCGACGTGCTGCTGCCGGACGAGCAAACGCCGCTTCGGTCCGGCGACCGGATCCTGTTCGCGGGCGAAGGCGGAGTCGAAGGTTTGCAGCGGCGGACGTTGACCGATGACGTCGCGATCGACTACCTGCGCACCGGTCACGAGCCGTCGCGTACGTGGCTCGGGCGGTTGCTTGCCGGTGCACGCGGGACGGCACAAGCCAAGACGTCGTAGCCGTGCGCCTGGCGGCCGGCCGTGCCGATGCGTTGCGCCGGCTGCGCAAACGTGCCGGACGAACGCGCTGGCGGGAGCGTGGAAAAGCGCGGGTGGAAATGAAATCGCCCGGGGTTCGAACCCGGGCGATTCGCGGTCGCTGCCGCCCCAGTCGGGGCAGCGTCGATCGCCGGTCAGCAGCCGCCCTTGGGCTTCTTCTTGCCTTCCTTCTTGGCCGGAGCCGCGTCCATCTTCGCCGGCGTGACGGCGATGGCCACCGCCTGGGTGTAGGTCGCTTCGACCTGGTCGCCCTTGGCCACGCGCTTGAACTGCTCGGGGTCGGCGATGTGCAGGTCTACCGTGCGTTTGGGGCCCTTGAGCTTGATGGTCTGCTTGGCGGGGTCGAGATCGATGACGTCGGCCACGACTTTGATCTGGCGGCCGACCGCGCCGCCGGGCTTCTCGCCCGGCTGGGCGCGAACGCCTCCGGACTGCTCGGTACGCTGCACGACCAGTCCTCCGCCCTTCTTCAGTTCGAGCGTCAGCGCTTGCGCGTATTCGACGTTGACCTTGTCGCCGACCTTCATGTTGTCGAAGTTCTTCACTTCGGGGCCGGCGGTGACCGTCAGTTCGTCGCCTTCTGAACCCTTCAGCGTGACGTCACGCGTCTTCTTGTCGATCGCGGTGATCGTGGCCTGCGCGGTGACGGTTTCGGCAACGGTGCCCTTGCCGGGCGCCGATGCCGCAGTGACCGTCGAGGTCTGCGCCGAAACGGGCAAGGCGAGGGTGGAAAGGACGGCGATTGCAATACCGAGAACAAGACTGCGCATTAAGGCTCCTTAAGCGGGTTGACGCCGGCGCGACGCGGGCATGCGACGGCGGGTGATCGAAGGGCGCGAATGATACGCGATCCGGGTGCCGCTGCGCCGGCGCCGCATTAGCTGCGAACCTGTGCGCGGGGCGGTCTTCCGCAGCCCGATGCCGGCGCTACAGCGCGGCGCACAGGTCACTTGTGGACTGCACCCTGGCGAAGAGCCCGTTCAGCGACGCGACGAAGGCGGTCTGGACATCCGCCGCTGCG
>JAHEDN010000252.1 GCA_024641225.1 Burkholderiales bacterium
ACTGAGCGAGCCTTCTTGGCAATGGCCGGCGCGGGCTCGGTGATAACAAGCGGGCAAACCCTGTGTCTTGTCTTGAGGACGTTGCCCGCAACGCTCTTTCTCGCGTCTGCATTGTTCCCGACCCTCTGAGCGGCCTCAATGTCGACTCGTGGCCGAGTTGGGTCTACTGAGCCGCGGGCCCAACACGACCCGCAGCGGTCGCTGCATCGCCAAGTTTGATCGTCGCAAAGCCGTTATCGTCAAAGCCCGCGCCGCATGCCCGCAGCCGGTCTTCGAAGGCAAGCTGGTGGTGACCTGGAAAGCGGCGCAGGCGACGATCAGGTCGACTGACATGGTCGCCGTGGTGACTCGACGATAATGCCGAGCGAGCACTCGGCCTCCGCGTGTTGCCATCCGCGTCGACCCTGGCGGGCGCCGGGCCCAGTGGGCATCGCGCGCAACCCGTGGGCGATGCCGCTGATCCCTTGTTTCCGATGATTCAACGCGCAGGCGAATCGGCGCCTGCAGAGTATCGAGGGTGCCCGATGACCGACGATGTAAAGGTGGACGTGCGCCGCAGCGGCCGACGTTTCGAAGCCGAGGCGCTGCTCGACCTCTCCGCCGATGCGCAGACCATCTGGGAAACGATCACCGATTACGGCGCATTACCGAGCTTCATGCCCGGCATCCGCACCTGCCGAGTGATCGAACGCCGGACGCTGACGAAAACGACCGAGCATCTGGTGGTCGAGCAGCACGGCGAGTTCCGGTTCTTGCTGTTCGCCCAGGCGATGACGGTGCGGCTGAATATCGAACACCTGTTGCTTCGCGTGGCAGAGGCGAAGGCCGTGAGTTTCGACCTGGGGCTGTTCAAGCGCCGCGCGATCGATGTGTTCGAGGGCCGCTACGAGCTGACTCCGCTCAGTAGGCGTCGCAGCGCGCCGCGCACGCAGTTGCGCTACACCGCGGTGATCGGGCTGCGGCTGCCGCCGCCGCCGGCAATTGGCAGCGTGGCGGTTCGGCAGAACCTGTCGGCCCAGCTCGAAGCGGTGGCCCGGGAGATTGCTCGGCGCAGCGGCCGACCGGCATCGGCATCGACTGGCCGTTAGCGCAGGTTCCTCGCCTGCCGTGATGCCGACTTCACCGTCATTCTCTGTCAGCTCGCGCGCATCCACGAGCGCATACACGTCCGCGCGTCGACTGTGCAGGGCTTAGCGCTCGGCCAGAACGTGGCCCATTGGTTCATCGGCAACCACTTCAGACGGACCGAGTGAATTGCGACGCTGGCTGGTAACGAGACGCCAGCCGTCTCTGGTCTGACAGAGGGACGATGCAGCGGCTTGGTCTTCTTCGCGTGAATTTCACTACCAAGGGCGGCTTTCAGGAAAATCCGCCATTCGAATAACTTCCGCTCTTAGGCGAGGACCTCGGCGAGGGCTTTATGCCGCTCATGGCCGGTTGCTCGAACTCGCGATCGAATCCGCAAGCTGTCGCTCGTGGCAGCAGCGCTGCTCGACTGACGCCCGCTTCGGGCGCTCATCCGTGAATATGGCCTCCGGCCACGAGCCGCTGCTCACCTTCTACGGCTGAATCCGCCAGCGCTAGCGGACCTTGGGGTCTGGCGCGACAACGAGGCACCTTCTGCCGAACGACCGTCGACGAGCGACTACCGCCGCCGTTTCCCCCCGCCCTTGCGCGTGTGCTTGACTGGCGGCTTCGCCTCCGCGATCTCCTGCCCGCTCCGTCCTTCCAGCTTGGGGTTGATGTTGTCGTCGATCCACTTCTGGTCCCACCACTCCACGGGAAGCACCGCGACGCCATCGAGATAGATGCCGAAATGCAGGTGGTCACCGCCGGCAAGCCCCGTCTCGCCCGTCTTGCCGAGGATCTGGCGCTTGGCGACGGAATCGCCCGCCTTGACGTCGATCGCGCTGAGATGCCCATAGAGGGAGAACAGGCCGAGCCCGTGGTCGAGGATCACGGTGTTGCCGTAGATGCCCAGGTCGCCGGTGAAGGCCACCGTGCCGCTGTTCGAGGCTTCGACCGGGTAATTCTTCGTTACCGAGAGGTCGTAGCCAAGGTGGTACGCGTTGTCGATCACTTCGCCGTTGTAGGTGTACGTCCGCTGGTCGGCGAAGTTCGCCTCGACCTTCGAGTTGCTGAGTTGGGCGAAGGCGTCCTTCCACAGCCGCGAGGGTGTGGCCTTGCTCGTGATCGCGGCAATGCGGTCCTCGTTTTCCTTCCGCATCTCCCTGTTCACGGCGACGAAGACGTCCTTCGGCGCCCCTTCCCGCGCGGCGGCGTCGGCGAGTAGCGGCGCCACCTTGTTTTGCAGGAAGCTGTCCGATATGGCGAGGGTGCTCTTCCTGTACTTGACGTTCTTCAGTTCGTAGGCGAGCCGCATCTCGCGCGCGTTGCCGGCCCTGTCGGTGGCGACCAGCGTGGGCCTCGCCTCCGGCGCGGCGTTGTACGGATGCGCGAAAAAGGCCAGGAAGTGGTCCGGATGGTCCTTCACCTGGCCCGGGAAGCCCGGGAAGAAGCGCTCGCCGATCTTCACACCGCTGGTCGCCGTGTCCGCCGACGCCTTGTAGACGATCGCGCCCACGCCGCCGAAGTTCACGTAGCGGTCGTCGGCGATGAGTTCGAGCGTCGGCGGCGTGATGTCGATCGTGACGTTCTTCTCCAGTACGGCTACGTTGCCTTTGAAAAGATTCCACAGCGAGGCATCGCGTGCGGTGACGCGGAGCACGGCGGGGCCTTCCTTCACGCCGGGCACCTTCGGCAGCGCCACGGTGATCTTCTTCCCGCTCACCGCGCTGTCGAACTGCTCGGCGGCGAGGCTATGCTCGGTCCCGCCTTGGGACAGCGTCGCCGTGACGGACTTCAAGCCCGTCCCCGTGTCTGTGACCTCGATCTCGAGTGGTGCGACGCCAAGCACGTCGAGATCGGCCGGGAAGGCGATCTGCGGCGCCGCGGATTCGAAGCGTGGCCGCAGGATGAATGCGGTGCCGGCAATGGCGGCGATGACGATCAGGGCGACGACAACGGGGAGCTTGCTGCGGACTCGACTGGACGGGGAAGCACTCATGCGGTTTCTCAGAGGGGGGGTGGCGGCGAGCGTGCTGACGAGGGCGAGCATCGGCTCGGCGACCCCTCGCTGGCGGCGGATAGGCGCATTATCGCCGGTACATCGAATGCGATCTTCGACCGCTCGAATGTGGCGGCACGAATGCGCCCGATGACGCTGCAGCTCGCGGGGTAGGCGCTTCAGCGCCGGCGGGGACGCGCCGAACTAAACCGCGCGGCGCTGGTCACTTGTCGAGTCCAGGATCAATCCAATGAGAATCGTGTCGACGCAGAGACTTGCCCGGGCTTCGTTCCTGGCTGTCCTCATTCCCATCGCCGTCCATGCCCAGCGTGACCCCGCCGGCATCGACTGGCAGGCCTTGGGCGAGTTCAGCATCGCCCGCACCGAGACCACCATTGGCCAGTTCCGCCGCTTTGTCGATGTGTCCCGCATGGTCACGCGGGCCGAGCACAACGGCGGCGGCGAGGTCTACGAGGCGGGCTGGGTGAAGAAGAACGGCTGGACCTGGCGCACGCCTTTCGGCGGCAGCGCCGCGCACGACGACGAACCGGCCGTTCATGTCACCTTCGACGAAGCGCAGGCCTTCTGCCGCTGGGCCGGCGGGCGACTGCCCACCGACGAGGAATGGGTTCGGGCC
Organism: Burkholderiales bacterium; assembly: GCA_024641225.1. Lineage (GTDB taxonomy): Bacteria > Pseudomonadota > Gammaproteobacteria > Burkholderiales > Burkholderiaceae_F > JADJWR01. The sequence goes on from JAHEDN010000252.1 coordinate 3,705, forward strand.
GCCTACACGGAGCTGCGCGAGTCGCCGTCGGCGCCGTTTGCGCGCGGCCGGACCTATCCCTTTCCGACCGGCGAGAGTCCGGAAGGTGCGCAGTGCCTCGGCGACTGCGGGCCTGCCGCGAAGAAACGCGCGATCAACCACGGAGCCAGGCTTTCGCGTGGCGACGGCCACGCGCGCGTGACCGCCACGCCGGCGGGAGTCAACGGCCTGCACGACATGGGCGGCAATGTCTGGGAATGGGTCGATGAGCCGCGCGGCGCGGGCGGCAACGCCGAACGGCGCACGCGCGGCGGCTCGTGGTGGTACGGCGCCGCGCAGATGCGCGCCAGCCACCTGCAGGGCAAGCCTGCCGACACCGCGGTCGTCTACATCGGGTTCCGTTGCGTGCGGCAGCCGTGACGGTACCGACACCGAACCTGTGAACGCGCGTATCCGGGCCATCACATGCGCATCCTGCTGACCGGCGCCACCGGCCTGATCGGTCGCGAACTGGGCAAGCGGCTCGCCGCGCGCGGCGACACGCTGGTCTGCCTGGTGCGCGACGTCGACTCGGCCCGGCGCCGGCTGCCGTTTCCGGCCACCTGCCACGCCTGGGATCACACCCGCGAGGTGCCTGCCGAGGCGCTGCGCGGCGTCGACGCCGTCGTCAACCTGGCCGGCGAGCCTGTGGCCGACACGCGCTGGACGGCACGGAAGAAGACGCTGATCCGCGATTCGCGCGTTGGCTCCACGACGCGGCTGGTCAGCGCGGTGATCGGGCACGGCAGGCGCGTGAAGGTCTTCGTGCAGGGTTCGGCGAGCGGCTACTACGGCGACCGCGGCGACGAGAGGCTGAGCGCCGAAAGCAGCAAGGGGCCGGGCTTCCTCGCCGACGTGGTCGAAGCGTGGGAGGCCGCGCTTCGCCCGCTGAAGGAACGTCGCACGAAAATCCGCGTCCCGGTGGTGCGCACCGGCATCGTGCTGGCGCGCGACGGCGGCGCGCTCGCCGAGATGCTGCCGATGTTCCGCCTGTCCGCCGCGGGCCGGCTGGGCAACGGCCGCCAGTGGATGAGCTGGATCCACCTCGACGACATCGTCGGCCTGTTCGTGCACGTGCTTGATTCGGGCGCGACCGGGCTGTTCGAAGGGGTGGCGCCGCAGCCGGCCACCAACCGCGAATTCACCACCGCGCTCTGCCGCGCTCTCGGCGTGCTCGAGAACCTGCCGGCGCCGCCGCTG
>JAHEDN010000253.1 GCA_024641225.1 Burkholderiales bacterium
CGCGCGTAGAATCCGCCGCTTTCTCGGAGGTGGCCATGCGCATCTGGCGGTGGGCGACGGTTTCGGCAGTCTCGGTTCTGGCGATGGCCTGCGGCAAGCAGGAACCGCCGGCAGCGCCGAAGGTCGAGGCCAAGGCCGAAGTCAAGGCCGAGCCGCCGAAGAAGGCGGAGCCGCTGAAGGTCGGCTTCGTCTACGTCAGCCCGATCGGGGATGCCGGATGGACCACCCAGCACAACCGCGGCCGCGAGCAGATGCAGCAGGCCCTCGGCGACAAGGTCACCACGAGTTTCGTCGAGAAGGTGCCCGAGGGCGCCGACGCCGAGCGGGTGATCCGCGACCTCGCCGCGCAGGGACACAAGCTGATCTTCACGACGTCGTTCGGCTTCATGAACCCGACGATCAAGGTCGCGGAGGAATTCCCCGACGTCAGGTTCGAGCACGCCACGGGCTACAAGCGTGCCGCCAATGTCGGCACCTACAACGTGCGCTTCTACGAGGGCCGCTACGCGGCAGGGGTGCTCGCCGGCCGGATGACGAAGACGAATACGCTCGGCTACGTCGGCGCGTTTCCGATTCCCGAGGTGCTGCAGGGAATCAACGCGTTCACGCTCGGCGCGCGCAGCGTCAACCCGAAGGCACAGGTGCGCGTGATCTGGGTCAGTTCCTGGTACGACCCCGGCAAGGAGCGCGATGCGGCGAACGCGCTGATCGGGCAGGGCGCCGACATCCTGACGCACCACACCGATTCGAGCGCCGTGGTGGCCACTGCAGAGGAAAAGGGCAGGTCGGCAATCGCCTACCACTCCGACATGTCGAAATTCGGGCCGAAAGCGCAACTGGCCGCCGTCACCCACCACTGGGGCGAGTACTACACGAGAACCGCGCAGAGCGTTCTCGACGGCACATGGAAGCCGGGCAACCTGTGGGGCGGCATGAAGGACGGCATGATCAAGGTCGAGGCGTTCAACGAGTCGGTGCCGAAGGAGATCGTCGAACTGGTTGAAGCAAAGGCCGCGGCGATCAAGGCCGGCGAGTTCCATCCGTTCACCGGACCGATCCGGAGCAACGATGGCCGCGAAATCGCCGCCAAGGGCGCCGTGCTCACCGACGAGCAGCTCGGCAAGATGGATTTCTACGTCGAGGGCGTGGTCGGCAAGGTGCCGGCGGCGGGCAATTAGTCGCGGCGGTTGCCGTCAGCACCACGATTCCGGGAACTGCGTCGCATGGCCCGCACCGCGATCCGCGCCCGCTTGCTCGATTTCATCTCCGATCCGACCCATTCGGCATCCGCCGTGCGCCTGGTCGAGGACGGGCTGCTGTTGATCAGCGGCGGCCGCATCGTCGCGCGCGGCGAGTACGGCCCGCTATCGCGCGCGCTTCGCGCTGACGAGAAGGTGGCCGATTTCTCCGGCTGCCTGCTGATGCCGGGCTTCATCGACGCCCACACGCACTTCCCGCAGCTCGACGTCATCGCGTCGCCGGCGAGTGGGGTGCTCGACTGGCTGACACTCCACACGTATCCGGCCGAGGCCCGTTTTGCCGACCCTGCCGTGTGCCAGGAGGCGGCCCGGTTCTTTCTCGACGAACTGTCGCGCAACGGCACGACGAGCGCTTGCGTGCTCGGCACCGTGCACGCGCAGTCGGTCGATGCGCTCTTCGCCGAGGCGCACGCGCGCGACGTGCGGCTGGTCGCCGGCAAGTGCCTGATGGACCGCAACTGCCCCCGCGAGCTTCGTGACACCGCCGAGCAGGGCGTGCAGCAGAGCGCGGATCTCGCCGACCGCTGGCACGGCAAGAGGCGGCTCGCCTACGCGATCACGCCGCGCTTCGCCGCCAGTTCGACGACGAGGCAACTGCAGCTGGCCGGCGAGCTGGCGAGCGCGCGCCGCGATCTGTACGTGCAGAGCCATCTTGCCGAAAGCGAGGACGAGGTGCGTTGGGTGCGCGAGCTATACCCGCAGGCGCGCAGTTACCTCGACGTCTACGATTCGGTCGGCCTGGTGCGCGAGCTGTCGGCGTACGCGCACTGCATCTGGCTCGACAGCGCCGACCGGCTGCGACTCGCGCAGGCGCGCGCCGTTGCCGCCGTGTGCCCGAGCTCCAATCTCTTCCTCGGCAGCGGCGCATTCGATTTCCGCCTTGCCGAGCAGGCCGGCATGACGGTTGCGCTCGGCACCGACGTCGGCGGCGGGCAGTCGTTTTCGATGCTGGCCACGATGCGCGCGGCGCACGAGGTCGCGCTGATGCGGGGCGGCATGCTGCGGGCGACACAGCTCTTCTACTGGGCCACGCGCGGCGCGGCCGATGCGCTGGGTTGGGAAGGCCAGGTCGGAACGCTCGAGTCCGGCGCCGAGGCCGACCTGGTGGTTCTCGATCCGGCAGCGACGCCGCTGCTGGCCAGGCGCTTCGCTGCCGCGGGTTCGATCGAGGAACAGCTGTTTGCGCTGATGATCCTCGGCGACGATCGTGTGGTCCGGGAAACTTTCGTCGCCGGCCAGCCGTCAAAGATCTGGTGCAAGCCGGAAGTGGTTGCGGTTGCGTCCTCGCCGGGAGACACGGCCCGGACGCGGGAACTGACCCGCCGTTTCATGGGTCGATTGCGCGACGCGCCGGGCGGTGGGGTGCTCAAGCCTTGACGGTGGTATGGCACGGTGGCGCTACGGCCGCCGAAATTGAAAGGCATTAATTCGATGTCACTGGGCGATCTTTTCATGCAGGCGGCGCGCATGGCCGCGCGCGACTGGCGCGCCGGCGAACTTCGCCTGCTCGCCGCGGCGCTGGTGATTGCGGTGGCGGCGGTGACCAGCGTCGGATTTCTGGTCGATCGCATCCGTATCGGGCTCGAGCGCGATGCGACGCAGCTGCTCGGCGCCGACGTCGTGCTCAGCTCCGACCGCCCGATCGGAGAGGCGCGGCGGCAGGAGGCGCGGAGCGCCGGCCTGCGTACGGCCGAGACCGTCGTTTTCCCCAGCATGGTGATCAGCGAGAAGGACGCCGAGGCGACCGCGCTCGCCGCGGTCAAGGCGGTTTCCGACGGCTACCCGCTGCGCGGTCGGGTGCGCGTCGCCGCCGGGAGCGAGGGTGCCGACTCGCCGGCCGACGGCGTGCCGCAGCCCGGCACCGTGTGGGCCGACACCCAGGCCGTCAACAGCCTGCGCATCAACGTCGGTGAACGGCTGCGCCTCGGCGAACGGACATTCACCGTGGCGCGCATCATCACGCTGGAGCCCGATCGCGGCGCGCAGTTCGTCAACTTCGCGCCGCGCGTGATGCTCAACCTGGCCGACCTGCCGTCGACGCAGCTGATCCAGCCGGGTGCCCGCGTGACCTACCGGCTGCTCGCCGCGGGCGAGCCGGCGGCCGCGCGTGCGTATGCGAAGCGGCTCCGCGCCGATCTCGAACGCGGCCAGCAGATCGAGTCGCTCGAAGGCGGCCGTCCCGAGATGCAGCGCACGCTCGAGCGCGCCGAGCGCTTCCTGGCGCTGGTGGCGCTGCTGGCGGCGATGATCGCGGCGGTGGCGGTGGCAGTCGCGAGCCGCCGCTTCTCGCTGCGGCACCTCGATTCGTGCGCGATGATGCGCTGCCTGGGGCTGGCGCAGAACGACATCTTCCGCCTCTTTGCGCTCGAGTTCGTCTACATCGGCCTGGCGGCCTGCGCGATCGGCATGGCGGCGGGGTTCGGGTTCCATTACCTGCTGATCCAGGCGTTGGGTTCGCTGCTCACCACTGCATTGCCGATGCCCTCGCTGGCGCCGGCCCTGCAGGCGGGCGCTACCGGGCTGGTGCTGCTGCTCGGCTTCTCGCTGCCGCCGCTGGCGCAGCTGCGCTCGGTGCCGCCGCTGCGCGTGCTGCGCAAGGACGTGGGCGCGCCGAACTCGCGCGCGCTCGCCGGCTATCTCTTCGGCCTGGCAGGGTTCCTGGTGCTGGTGGTGTGGGCGGCCGGCGACCTGAAGATCGGTGGCCTGACGGCGGGCGGCTTCGTGGTCGGGGTGCTCGTGTTCGCGGGCTGCGCCTGGGGCGTGCTGCAGTTACTCGCGCCGCTGCGCTCGATCGGCAAGCTCGGCGTGTCGTGGCGCTTCGCGGTGGCGGCCGTGCAGCGGCGCCCGGTGGCGGCGGTGGTGCAGCTGATCGCGCTCGCGGTGGGCATCATGGCGCTGCTGCTGCTCACCGTCGTGCGCACCGACCTCGTCGGCGCGTGGCGCGCTTCTGTCCCGCCGGACGCGCCGAACCGCTTCGTCATCAATATCCAGCCCGACCAGGCGCAGGGCGTCGGGCAGCGGTTGCGCGAAGCGGGCATCACCGACGCGCCGCTGCACCCGATGATCCGTGGCCGCCTGATTGCCGTGAACGGCAAGGCGATCGGCCCCGAGAACTTCACCAGCGAACGCGCGCAGCGGCTGGTCGACCGCGAGTTCAACCTCACCTATTCCGACCAGGCGCCGACGCACAACGCGATCGTCGCTGGCCGCTGGTTCGCGCCCGATGCGGCCGAACTGTCGATCGAGCAGGGTATTGCCGAGCGGCTCGGCATCACGCTTGGCGACGAGCTGACATTCGACATCGCCGGCCGGCGCGTTGAGGCCCGCGCCACCAGCCTGCGCAAGGTCGACTGGGATTCGCTGCGCGCGAACTTCTTCGTCATCATGCCAAGCCGGCTGCTCGCCGACCAGCCGAAGAGCTACATCACGGCCTTCCACCTGCCTGCGGGAAAGAGCGCGTTCGCCGCGGACCTGGTGCGCGACATGCCGAACCTCACCGTGCTCGACATGAGCGCCATCTTTCGCCAGGTTCAGGCGGTGCTCGACCAGGTCATCGCGGCGATCGAGTTCCTGTTCCTGTTCACGCTCGCCGCCGGCGTGCTGGTGCTGTACGCGGCACTGGCCGCCACCTTCGATGAAAGGGTGCGCGAAGCCGGCCTC
>JAHEDN010000254.1 GCA_024641225.1 Burkholderiales bacterium
TACTGGATCAGCTCGACCAGCTCGTTGCGGAACACGACCTTGCCCGGTGTCGCGGCCACGTTCCTGCCGACCTCGAACTCCTCGGCGCCGACCGGTTCCATGCCCGCCATCGTGCGCCGCGTGTCCTCGGCCAGGTTCTCGAGTCCGCGCATCAGGTTCTGGCCCTGCTCCTCCTGGGTCTGCGCCAGGAGCTCGGGATTCGAAGCCAGGAAATTCGACGGCGAGGTGGCATCGACCAGCATGCGTACGGCAAATTCGAGAAGCTGGTCGTGGTACTCGGTGACGCCGTCGACGTCGCGTACGACGTCCTTGAGCAGTGCGCCGATGTTCTGGTAGGCGCGCGCGTAGACGTTGAACGGAAACTGCGACCAGTCCGCCGTCTCGAAGCGCCGGTCGGTCCCGCCGGCGAAGCCGTCGGACGGCGATACCGGCGCCCCGGTCATCGCGCGAAGCGCGAACGCCCAGGTGTCCTGCGCGCGCTCGACCACGTGCTGCTGCATCTCGCGCCGCTTGGCCGGCGCCAGGGCCAGGTGCATCGCCCAGTCGGCCCACGCGGAGGTGAAGGCGGTCGGGGCGAGCCCGGCGGTCATCTGCGCCACCTGTGCGCGAAACTCGCGATCGACGTCGCGGGTGGCGCGGGGGGCTCCTTTTCTTCGGGTCATGACGGCAGCCTCGAAACAGGTCAAAGATGAGATGAGTCGATCGCGGCCCTGCGCTATGCCGGCGCGTGCCAGCCGGCGTCGACCCAGAGCTCGCCGCTGACTGCCGAGTTGGCCAGCATGAAGCAGATCGCGTCGGCGATCTCTTCGGGCTGGATCAGGCGGCCGAGCTGGGTGAACGGCAGGATGTTCTTCGCCACGTAGTCGGCGCCCATCGCGCGCACCATCGGCGTGTCGGTGAAGCCGGGGTGGATGACGCTGCAGCGCACGCCGTAGAACATCGCTTCCTTCATGATCGTCGCCGCGGCGCCTTCGAGGCCGGCCTTGGTGCTCGCGTAGGAAATCTGGCCCTTGTTGCCCTGCGACGAGATCGAGCCGATGAACACGACCGAGCCCTGCATGCCCTCGTTGGCCGACCAGCGCTTCAGTCCCTTGGCGGCGCGATCTTCGGCGATGCGCCCGATCATCTCGAGCGCCCAGTACACGGGCGCGATCAGGTTCACGTCGACGACGAACTTGAACTGTTCGAGCGGGTAGATGCGGGCCTTGCCGGTCGACTTGTCGATGCGCACGGCCAGATCGTCACGCGTGATGCCGGCGGCCGGCACGCACAACGAAACCGGACCGAACTTGCGGCTCATCGAGTCGAAGACCTGAGCGCGAAACGCCGCGTCGGTCGTGTCGCCCTGGAAAGGGATCGCGACGGTGCGGCCGGCTTCGACATTGAGCTTCGCAGCGACGTCTTCGATCGTCTCGCTCATGTCGACCACCGCCACGGCGGCCACGTCGCGCCGCGCCAGTGCGGCGGCGACGGCGCGGCCAATGCCGCTTGCGCCGCCGGTGATCACTGCAACTCTTTTCGAGAATTCCATTTGGGTTTCCTTTCGGTCGTGTTGCGCCGCAGCATAATACGCGCTTGGAGACGATTTCGTCAGGGCGTGGCGTCCCGGCCGCGTGATTTCAGGCTCTTTTGCGCTGGCGCAACCGGGCCGGCGGGCTGTCGGCCGCAGTTTCCCGCCGCCGGGGCGCTCGCAGCAGCCGTATCGCGCGTCGAGATCGCGCCCCGTGCGCCGGCGTGCGGACGGCAGGCGAGTCGCCCCGAGGGCGCCAGGCTGTTCCGGGCGTCTGCGCCCAGGCATCCCGGGGTGACCGGCCCGCCAACGCTCCCGTATCCTGCATCGCTCGTTCATCGACTGGAGAGGGCCATGACGCAGACCACTCTGAAAGGCAGTTGCCTGTGCGGTGCCGTTAAGTACGAGGCGAGCGGCGAGCCGACGCGGTTCCTGCACTGCCACTGCTCGCGCTGCCGCAAGGCGAGCGGCACTGGGCATGCCTCCAACCTCTTCCTTCAGCCGGGGACGCTGACGTGGCTCAGCGGCGAAGATCAGGTCCGCGCCTTCAAGCTGCCCGAGGCCAAGCGGTTCACCAACAGCTTCTGCGCCACCTGCGGCGGCCGCCTGCCGCGGCAGGGTGCGGGCACCGACGTCGTCGTGATCCCGGCCGGCTCGCTGGACGACGAGGCGCCGATCGCACCGCAGGCGCGGATCATGTTCGGCTCGCGCGCGAACTGGTCCTGCGGCGGCGACGATCTGCCGGTCTTCGAGGGCTACCCACCGCAGTAGCGGCGACAGAAGGCGAGAAGATTTCGTCGCGAGTGGCCCGCGGTCGCGCCGAGCAGCGGACCTGTACAGAGCCGTACAGCGAGCAGCGCAGGCGCGAGATCGGGCCGCGCAGTAGAAAGATTCACGCCTTCTCAGCCGTAAGTGTAGAAGCCGCGCCCGCTCTTGCGGCCGAGGTAGCCGGCCTCGACCATCTCCACCAGGAGCGGCGCCGGCCGGTACTTGGAGTCCTTGAAGCCCTCGTAGAGCACCTGCATCACCGCGAGCTCCACGTCGACGCCGATCAGGTCGCACAGCGCGAGCGGGCCGATCGGATGGTTGCAGCCGAGCTTCATCGCGTCGTCGATCTCCTGCGCAGTCGCGAGGCCTTCCGATAGCGCGAAGACCGCCTCGTTGATCATCGGGCAGAGCATCCGGTTGACCACGAAGCCCGGCGAGTTCTTCACCTTGACCGGGGTCTTGCCGAGCTGCTTCGTCACCGCCTCGACCGACGCGTAGGTCGTATCCGAGGTCGCCAGGCCGCGGATCAGCTCGACGAGCTGCATCATCGGGACCGGATTGAAGAAGTGCATGCCGATCACCTGATCCGGCCGCTTGGTCGCCGCGGCGAGCTTCGTGATCGAGATCGAAGACGTGTTCGAGGCAATGATCGCGTCGGGCTTGGCCAAACCGTCGAGCGCTGCGAATAGCTTGAGCTTCAGCTCCAGGTTCTCTGTTGCAGCCTCGATGACGAGGTCGCAGTCCTTCAGCGCCGCGGTGTCGGTCGAGGTCCTGACGAGCCCCATCGCCCGCGCCTTGGCCTCGGCGGTCAGCTTCTCCTTCTTCACCAGTCGCTCGAGGCTGCCGTCGATCGTCTTCAGCCCGCGCTCGACGGCGGCCTGCGCGATGTCGGTCATGACGACCGGAATACCGATCACGGCGCAGGACTGCGCAATGCCGTTGCCCATCGTGCCGGCGCCGACGACGCCGATTTTCTGGATGCTCATTGGGACTGCTCCGGACGGGTTGGAAAGGAGGACGTCAATTCTCGCGCAATCGGCCGCCGCGCTACCCGCTGTCGTCACCGATCCGGTGAAGGGCCGGTTCATCAGTACAACTGGACGGCGGAGTCGAAATACCAGGTCCGGCGGATTTCGACCACGTCGAAGTCGCGGGCCAGTGCAGGCGGGAACGCCGGGTAGGGCCTGTGGCTCTCCACGATGCGCCGTATCGCTTCATCGACTTCCGCCACGCCACTGGAGACCACGAAGGTCACCGACTCCACCGATCCGTCGCTTCGGATGGCCACCGTCACCATGGGTTTGATGTGAGGCCGCTTCGCCACGTCGCGGACCGTCTCGACCGGCGTGTTGAAGTGGATCTTCCGGGCCCATGCCTCCGCGTACTGGACCAGTTCCACGTTGCTGTCGGTGCGCCCCCATAGCCTCGCCCGACGCGCGGTGCTCAGCGACAGGGGCAGCGTGGAGGGCGAGCGAGCCGTGGTCGAGGCTGCTTCGCGCCGGGCGGCTTCCTCATCGAGCTGACGTCCAATGGCCCGAAGCCGCGCTTCACGCCTTGCTTCCTCTTCCTGCTTCGCCCGGACAAGCGCGGCCTCGTGCTGCGCCGCCGCCGGGCGCTCGGCCTCCAGTCGCGCTGCCTCTTGACGGGCGAGTTCCTGGCGCTGCGCTTGCAGTTGCTCCGCCGCCAACCGCGCCACCTCCTGGCGCTCGGCCGCCAGTCGTGCCGCCTCTTGACGGGCGAGTTCCTGGCGCTGCGCTTCCAACTGCGCTGCCGCCAGGCGCTCAGTTTCCTGCCGCACAGTCTCCAGTCGCGCCGCCTCTTGCCGAGCGTGCTCCTCACGCTGCGCCTCCAACTGCGCCGCCGCCAGGCGCGCGGCTTCCTGGCGCTCGGCCGCCGGTCGGGCCGCCTCTCGCCGAGCGAGCTCCTCACGCTGCGCTTCCAGCTGCGCCGCCTCCCGACGCGCGAACTCCTGGCGTTCGGCCGCCAATCGTGCCGCTTCTTGCCGAGCGAGTTCCTGACGCTGGGCTTCGAGCTGCGCCGCCGCCAACCGCGCGGCTTCCTGACTCTCCGCTTCCAGCTGCGCCGCCGCTAACCGTGCCGCTTCCTGGCGCTCGGTCTCCAGTCGCGCTGCAACTTGACGGTCGAACTCCTGACGCTGCGCCTCTCGCTGCTCCGCTGCCAACTGCGCCGCCTCTTGCCGCTCGGCCACCAGTTGCGCTGCCTCTTGCCGAGCGCGCTCCTCACGCTGCGCCTCCAGCTGCGCCGCCGCCAGGCGCGCGGCTTCCTGGCGCTCGGTCTCCAGGCTCGCCGCAACTTCACGGGCGAATTCCTTACGCTGCGCCTCTCGCTGCTCCGCTACAAACCGCGCGGCTTCCTGCCGCTCGGCCTCCAGTCGTGCGTTGTCGACCCGTTCAGCTTCCTTACGGGCGGCCTCGACCCGCGCCGCCTCCTGCTGTGCCGCCTGCCGCTGTGCCTCGCGCTCCTTATTCGCGATCTCGGCAAACTCGATGGCCCGCTGCCGCGTCTCCGCGTCGATTCGCGTCTGCGCGGCATCTCGGTCATCTCGCGGCGCCGGCACCACGGTCTCCGGGCTCGAAGCGTCGGGCGCTGTCGCGACGACAGGCGTAGGCACCGAT
>JAHEDN010000255.1 GCA_024641225.1 Burkholderiales bacterium
CGTCCGGGCCGATCTTCAGCGCGCGGAACACCTTGCTCTGCACGTCCTCGCGATAGATCCGCACCGAGCCGCCGCCGATCTCCCAGCCGTTGAGCGCCATGTCGTAGGCCTTGGCCAGGCATTTCGACGGATCGGTCTCGAGATACTGGATGTGTTCGTCCTTCGGGCTCGTGAACGGATGGTGGGCGGCCACGTAGCGGTTTTCTTCCTCGTCGTACTCGAACATCGGGAAATCGACCACCCACAGCGGCCGCCAGCCCTGCTCCGCGAGCCCGCGCGCGCGGCCGAACTCGCTGTGACCAACCTTCAGCCGCAGCGCGCCCATGCTGTCGGCGACGATCTTGGCGTGGTCAGCGCCGAAGAAGACCAAGTCGCCGTCATTCGCGCCGGTGCGCTTCAGGATCTCGGCCAGCGCGGCGTCGTGCAGGTTCTTGACGATCGGGCTCTGCAACCCGTCGCGGCCTTTCGCCCGCTCGTTGACCTTGACGTAGGCGAGCCCCTTGGCGCCGTAGATCTTGACGAACTCGGTCATCGCGTCGATCTCGGAGCGCGGCATCTCGCCGCCGCCCGGCACGCGCAGCGCAGCGACGCGGCCATCCGGCAGTTCCGTCGCCGCCTTGAAGACCTTGAAATCGACGTCGCGCACCACGTCGGTGAGGTCGGTCAGTTCCAGCTTCACGCGCAGGTCAGGCTTGTCCGAGCCGTAGCGCGCCATCGCCTCGGCGTAAGGCATCACCGGGAACGGATCCGGAAGCTCCACGTCGAGCACTTCCTTGAACACGGTGCGGATCATCTGTTCCATGATCGCGCGGATCTCGTGCTCGGCGAGGAAGCTGGTCTCGACGTCGATCTGCGTGAACTCCGGCTGCCGGTCGGCGCGCAGATCCTCGTCGCGGAAGCACTTGACGATCTGGTAGTAGCGGTCGTAGCCGGCGATCATCAGCAGCTGCTTGAACAGCTGCGGCGACTGGGGCAGCGCGAAGAACTGCCCGGCGTGCACGCGCGACGGCACCAGGTAGTCGCGCGCGCCCTCCGGCGTGCTCTTGGTGAGCATCGGCGTCTCGACGTCGATGAAGCCGTGCGCATCGAAGAACCGGCGCACCGCCATCGTCACCCGGTAGCGCAGCCTGAGGTTCTGCTGCATGGGTGCACGACGCAGGTCCAGCACACGGTGGGTCAGGCGCGTGGCTTCGGAAAGATCCTCGTCGTCGAGCTGGAACGGCACCGCCACCGACGGATTGAGGATGGTCAGTTCCTGGCACAGCACCTCGATGGCGCCGGAGACCAGGTTGGCGTTGGCGGTGCCGGCCGGCCGCTCGCGAACCGTGCCGACCACCCTGACGCAGAACTCGCTGCGGATCTTCTCCGCGTCGGCGAACACGGCCGGCCGGTCCGGATCGCAGACCACCTGCACCAGCCCCTCGCGGTCGCGCAGGTCGATGAAGATGACGCCGCCGTGGTCGCGCCGGCGGTGCACCCATCCGAAGAGGGTCACGCTCTGGCCGATGAACCTCGTGTCCACCAGGCCGCAGTATTCGGTACGCATGAAGACTCCAGTCGCTTGTTGTTTGTGCGGCGCCGCCGCGGCCGCGCGGATTCGTCCAGATCCGGGAGATCTACTTCAGCTCGACAGTCGATTCCTGCGAATCGACAGGCGACCGGGCAACGCTACCTGCCCGGCCGCGGGCGGTTTCGATCGTGCTCGGGCACCGGCGTGTAAAGCCCCGACCTGCCGGCGAACGGTTCGCCGCGGACTTGGCGAACAGGGGGAGCAATCGTCATTGGGCCGGCCTTCGGTAGACCAACCCGGATTCTATCGGCCCGGCGCCTCGCCCGGAATTTCCGACGTCAGCACCGCGGGCCGCGGCGTCCGCCGGCGACCCGCCTCCGACGGTGTGACGACACCGAGTGAGACATGGAACTTGAACGCCTCGTCGACGCTCACGTCGACGTCGCGCAGTTCGGCCGGGTCGACCACGATCACATAGCCCGACGTCGGGTTCGGTGCCGTCGGCACGTAGACGGTGACCTTGTCATCGCCGACCAGAGGCCCCAACCGCTCGCCGGGCGAGCCGACGACGAAGGCCATCGTCCACTGGCCGCGCTGCGGAAACTCGACCAGCACCACCTTGCGGAACGCATTGCCCTTCTGTGCCAGCATGGTGTCCGACACCTGCTTCACGCTCGAGTAGATCGAATTGACGATCGGAATGCGCCCGACCAGTGCTTCCCACCAGCGCAGAAGCCGCTGGCCGAGGAAGTTCCTCGCCAGCACGCCGGTGGCCAGGATCACCAGCACGGCAAGCACCAGGCCGAAACCCGGCAGGCGCATGCCGAAGGCGATCTCCGGCCGCCATGCCTCGGGCAGCAGCAGGACCGTGCGGTCCATCGCGGTGAACACGAAGTCGATGATCCACAGCGTGACCGCCAGCGGCAGCCAGATCAGCAGGCCCGTGATCAGGTATTTCTTCAGCATGGGTCGGAGGCGCTCGTGTGGTCACCGGTCGCGCCGCAGGCAGCGCACCGTCCAGGTTCAGCGGCGCGCATCGCGGTTGGCCAGGGACAGCCGACGCCGGCGGATCGGGCGCGGCTACGTGCTGGCCGCACAACCGCCGCTTCCGCTGGCCGGTGCCGCAGCCGCCGCGGGCTCGGCCGGCTTGGCGGCCGGCTCTGCCGGCGACTTGGCGTCGCCGCCATCAGGCTTGGCGTCGGCAGGCTTGCCACCGGGCTTGGCCGCCGAGCCGTTCCTGAAGTCGGTCGCGTACCAGCCGCTGCCCTTCAACTGAAAGCCGGCAGCCGTCAGCTGCTTGGCGAACGACGCCACGCCGCACGCCGGGCATTCCGTCAGCGGCGCGTCGGATACCTTCTGCAGGACATCCTTTTCGTTCCCGCAGGACGAACACTTGTACGCGTAAATGGGCACGGCGACCTCGCAGATTCCGTTAACTGCCTGAATTGTAGGTGGATAAGACGTAAAGGCTCGAGGGATATGGGGCCGGCCGGGAATTTTCCAACGGTGTTGATGGCGGAGCGCCGAAGCCGACCGCGGCAGCTTCCGGTACTTGGACATCGACCAAGCCGTGCTGCACACTGCCGCGCTCGGAAGGGTTGAGAGACACGGGGGAGACGTCATGGCCACGAGAAACCGGCACCTATCGCAGGACGCCCATGCCCGCGCCGCCGCAGCAGTCGAAAAATCGATGCTGCACAAGGTCAAGGTGGCGGTCAGCGACATCGACGGCGTGCTGCGCGGCAAGGTCCTGCACAAGGACAAATTCCTTGCCGCCCTCGACGGTGGCTTCGGCTTCTGCGACGTCGTGTTCGGCTGGGACATGGCGGACGCCTGCTACGACAACACGAAGCTCACCGGCTGGCAGCACGGCTTTCCGGATGCGCTGGTCCGCCTCGACCCGGCCACGATGCGCACCGTGCCCTGGGACGGTGGAATCCCGTTCTTCCTCGGCGAGTTCGTCACGGCCGACGGCAGCCCGCACCCGGCCTGCCCGCGACAGACGCTGAAGCGGGTCCTGAAACGTGCCGAAAAGCTCGGTGTGCGACCGATGTGCGGGCTGGAGTTCGAGTGGTTCAACTTCCGTGAAACACCGGCGAGCTGGGCAGCCAAGAAAGGTGTCGATCCGACGCCGCTCACGCCGGGCATGTTCGGTTACTCGCTGCTGCGCGCGAACGAGAACCGCGAGTACTTCAACGCCCTGATGGACGAACTGCTCGCATTTGGCGTGCCGATCGAAGGGCTGCACACCGAGACCGGCCCGGGCGTCTACGAGGCGGCGATCCAGTTCTCCGAGGCGCTAGAAGCTGCCGACCGCGCGCTGCTGTTCAAGGCCGGCGCCAAGGAGATCGGCGCCCGCTTCGGCATCATCCCGAGCTTCATGGCCAAATGGAGCCAGAGCTACCCTGGTTGCAGCGGCCACCTGCACCAGTCCCTTTCCGACGGCAGGAAGAACGTCTTCTTCGACGGCAAGGGCCGGAACGGGATGTCGAAGCTTTTCGAGAGCTACTTGGCCGGGCAGATCGCCGTGGCGATGGAATTCGCGCCGATGTTCTGGCCGACGATCAACAGCTACAAACGGCTGGTCGACGGGTTCTGGGCGCCGGTGAAGCCCACCTGGGGCCTGGACAACCGTACCGCGAGTTTCCGCGTCATTGCCGGCTCCCCCAAGAGCACGCGGCTGGAAACGCGCTGCCCGGGCGCCGACATCAATCCCTACCTGGCTACTGCGGCACTGCTCGCGGCAGGCCTGCACGGAGTGGAAAAAAACCTGAAGCTCACTGCGCCGCCGATCACCGGCACGAACGTCGGCGCCGAAGACATCCCGCGGGCGCCACGCTCGCTGGCCGCCACTACCGAGATCTTCAGGCGCAGCAGGGTCGCGCGCGACTGGCTCGGCGACGACTTCGTCGAGCACTTCGCGCTCACCCGCGAGTGGGAGTGGCGGCAGTGGCAGGACGGCGTGACCGACTGGGAGCTGAAGCGCTACTTCGAGATCATCTGAGGGTGACACGATGGCCAAGGTTGCGATCATCGGCTGCGGCGCAATGGGTTCGGTCTACGCGGCACTCATGGCCGACGCCGGACACGAAATCCACGCTGTAACACTCTGGCCCGACCACGCCGCAGCAATGGCCGAGCACGGCCTGCGCGTCGAAGGCGCCAGTGGCGATCGCACCGTGCGGCTGCACGCCGCCACCACCACCGAAGGCATCGGGCCGTGCGATCTGGTGATCATCGCCACCAAGGCGTTCGACGTCGAAGCGGCCGCGCGTTCGGCCGTGCCACTGCTGGCGAAGCACACAATCGTGCAAACGATCCAGAACGGGCTGGGGTCGGCCGAGCGCGTCGCGCCGATCGTCGGCCCCGACCGGCTCGCG
>JAHEDN010000256.1 GCA_024641225.1 Burkholderiales bacterium
GCGGCCGGTAGTCCATGCGCGCGCTGATCACCCGCAAGTTCGGCCCGGCGATTGCCGGCAGCAGCCGGCGCAGCGCGGCGCGCAGGTTCGCGTGCTGCGACATGTACGCCATATCGCCGTGCCGGCCCTGCGCGAGCCATGCGGCAAGCCGCGCGCTGGCGGCGTCGGTCTGTCCGGCGCTGATGCCGACAGCCGCAAAGCCGAGCTCGCGGCCCCAGATGCGGATGTCCGCAGCCAGTACAGCGAGGGCGCCGCTATCCTCCTCCTGCATCACGCCGCTCCGCCAATCCTTTCTTCCTGATCGATGCCGATTGAGCCCGCCGAGTTTGCGCTTGCCGACGAAAGCGCGACAGCCAGACTCGGGACGGCGCTGGCGCGCGCGATCGAGGCCGAGGCCAAAGCAATCGGCGCGCACGGACTCGTCGTTGGGCTGGCCGGTGAGCTCGGCGCCGGGAAGACCTCGCTCGTGCGCGCCGCGCTGCGCGCGCTCGGCGTGACCGGTCCCGTCAGGAGCCCTACCTTTACCCTGGTTGAACCTTATATTGTTTCGAGCTTAAACTTCTATCACTTTGATTTTTATCGGCTCACCGACCCGGAGGAATTTTCCTTCGCCGGTTTCCGCGAGATGTTCGGCCCGGCGGCGGTGTGCCTGATCGAGTGGCCCGAAAAGGCGGCCGGCCATGTCCCGCAAGCCGATCTGCGGATCGCGCTGCGCGTGGCAGGGGAAGGTCGGCACGCCGGCGTAACGGCGGCCACGGAGCTTGGAGCAGCATGCCTGCAACGCATCGAGACGGAAATGGCACGGCGCGCGGCGTGATCGACTCGCGCCGGCGCGTGCTCGCCGGTGCGGCCGGAACGCTGGTCCTTTCGCTGTCGCCGCTACGGATCGCGCGCGGCGCCAACCTTCTCGATGTCCGCCTCTGGCCGGCCGCCGACTACACGCGGGTCACGCTCGAACACGATCAGCCGCTGAAGTTCACGCACTTCATGGTTCGCGACACGCCACCGGTGCGGCTGGTGGTCGACATCGAGGACATGGACCTGACGCCGCGGCTGCGGGAAGTCGTCGGCCGCGTCGACGCCGACGATCCGTACATCGCGCTGGTGCGCGTCGGCCAGAACCGGCCGCACGTGGTGCGCGTGGTAATCGAACTGAAGGAAGACATCCACCCGGAGGTCTTCGCGCTGCAGCCGGTCGGCCCTTACCAGCACCGGCTGGTGCTCGACCTGCGCCCGGTCACCCCTCCCGACCCGCTGCTGGCACTGCTGCGCGAGTACGAGGCGAGGATGCCCGCGGGCGAGCGCCGCGACGAAGCGGCGTTGCTGCGCGAGATCCGGAAGGCCGACGCCGCGCGCGACGCGGCTGCAGCGCGTGGGCGCAGCGGTGAACGCACGATCGACCGGCTGCTGACGATCGCCATCGATCCGGGCCACGGCGGCGAGGATCCCGGCGCCATCGGCAGACGCGGCACGCAGGAAAAGGACGTCACGCTCAGCATCGCGCAGCGGCTGCACCGGCTCATCGAGGGCGAGCGCGACATGCGTGTGCTGCTGACCCGCAATGGCGATTTCTTCGTGCCGCTGCGCGAGCGGGTGGAGAAGGCGCGGCGCGTCAAGGCCGACCTGTTCGTCTCGATCCACGCCGACGCGTGGATCCGCCCCGACGTGCGCGGCTCGTCGGTGTTCGCGCTGTCCGAGCGCGGCGCATCGAGCACGGCCGCGGCGTGGATGGCACGACGCGAGAACGACGCGGATCTCATCGGCGGCGTCAACCTCGGCGCCAAGGACGCGCAACTGGCGCAGGTGCTGCTCGACCTGTCGACCACGGCGCAGATCAACGACAGCCTGCGCTTCGGCGACGCGGTGCTGCGCGAACTGGAACGCATCAACCCGCTGCACAAGCCGCGCGTCGAGCAGGCGGGATTCGCGGTGCTGAAGGCGCCGGACATTCCGTCGATCCTGGTCGAGACGGCGTTCATCTCCAACCCGGACGAAGAGCGTCGACTGGCCGACGATGCCTATCAGGAGCGCATGGCGCGCGCGATTCTCGACGGCATCCGGCGCTACCTCACCAGACATCCGCCGGCCGCACGCAGCGTGCTCGGCTGATCGCTCCTGCGCTAGCTCCGGTCCGTGTGCGACGGCGCGATCGCCGCCGGGCGAACGACCTCGACTGCAACTGCCGGACGCCCGCCACCGGCGAGCCGCTTCAGCAGCCGCCAGGCCGCAGCCAGCGCCAGCGGGCCCAGCACCAGACCGATGCCCGCCACCAGGATGATGCCGAGGTTGTCGTGCACGAGCGGCACCTGTCCGAACAGGTATCCGCCGCCGACCAGTGACACCACCCACAGCAGCGCGCCGGCAATGTTGAAGATCTGGAACTTGTGAATCTCCATGCCCGAGGCACCGGCCACCAGCGGAGCGAAGGAACGCACGATAGGCACGAAGCGGGCGATGACGATCGTCTTGCCGCCATGCCGCTCGTAGAAATCGTGGGTCTTGGCGAGCGCCACGGGATCGATCCAGTTCAACGAACCGTCGTAGACCTTCCTGCCCAGCCAGGCGCCGATCCGGTAATTGACGGTGTTGCCCAGGATCGCGCCGACGGCGATCACCGCGATCAGGACGCCGGCATGCAGCCCCGCCTCCTGTGCGGCCACGGCGCCGGCGACGAACAGAAGCGAGTCGCCAGGCAGGAAGGCCATGAAGACCAGCCCGGTCTCGGAGAAGAAAATCGCAAACAGCACCACGTAGACCAGCAGCACGTTGCGGTCCACGATCGCCAGCAGGAACCTGTCCATCGCGGTGAACAGGTCCGACCAGTTGATGCCTTCCATCGCCTTTGGTGAGCGCCGCCGCCCCGACGTGCAGGGCAAAAAAAGGCCGCTCTCGCGAGACCGTTCCCGCGGGCGAGCGGCTCCTTGGGTGCGAGCGATCATACGCGAGGCCCCTTTCGCGTCGAACCATCATTGACCTCTCGCTTCCCCGCAATCCGGCCAGTCGACGACGGCTTCCTATAATCCTTCCGGTGTCTTCCGAAGCCGTTCCCAGCCGCGCGCCGATCCGGCCGCTCCCCGACCTCCTGATCAGCCAGATCGCCGCTGGCGAAGTGATCGAGCGGCCGGCCTCGGTGGTCAAGGAACTGGTCGAGAACGCGCTCGACGCCGGCGCCGGCCGCATCGACGTCCGGCTCGAAGCCGGCGGCATCAAGCGCATCGTCGTCGCCGACGACGGTGGCGGCATCGAGCGCGAGCAGTTGCCGCTCGCGCTCGCGCGGCACGCGACCAGCAAGATCGCCTCGGCTGCCGACCTCGAATCCGTCGGCACACTCGGTTTTCGCGGCGAGGCACTGGCCTCGATCGCCGCCGTGGCCACCGTCAGCATGACCTCGCGCACCGCTGTCGCCACCAGCGCCTTCCGCATCGATGCCGACAGCGGAACCGTCGAGCCCGCGGCAGCCGCACGCGGCACGCGCATCGAGGTCGCTGACCTGTTCTTCAAGACCCCTGCGCGGCGCAAGTTCCTGCGCGCCGAGGCCACCGAACTGGCGCACTGCATCACGCAGGTCCAGCGCATCGCCGCCGCCCACCCGACGGTCGAGTTCAACGTCTGGCACGAGACGCGCGTGGCGCTGCGGCTGGCTGCGGGACAGGCTCAGGCGCGCGTGCTTGCGCTGATGCCGGAGAACTTCGGCGCCGCGCAACGACGGGTCGATGCGCAGGCGCCGGGCATCGACATCACGGGCTGGGTCGGCCTGCCGACCGCGGCACGCAGCCGCGCCGACGCCCAGTACTTCTACGTCAACGGCCGCTACGTGCGCGACAAGGTGCTGGCGCACGCCGTGCGCGCCGCATACGCGGACGTGCTGCACGGCACGTCGCAACCGGCCTACTGCCTGTACCTGTCGATTGACCCGGGCCGCGTCGACGTCAACGTCCATCCGACGAAGATCGAAGTGCGCCTGCGCGATTCTTCGGCCGTGCACCAGTTCGTGCTGCACGCCGTGCAGGCGGCGCTGGCCGAATCCGCGCGCGCCACCAGCGGCGAGAGCGCCGCGCCGGTCACGAGGCTGGCCGATCTGGCCGCCGCGCCACGCGCATCGGTGCCAGGGACCGGCGCGCGGGGCACGCAGCAGGGGCTGGGAATCGCGCAGCAGGTCGCACCGTACCTGGCGATGCTTGCCGAAGCGCGGCCGCCGGCCGTGCCCGAGGGCGCGGCAGACGCAGCGCCGCTTGGCTACGCGATCGCGCAGCTGGCCGGCGTGTACGTGCTGGCGAGAAACGACGCGGGGCTGGTCATCGTCGACATGCACGCCGCGCACGAGCGCATCGTCTACGAGAAGCTGAAGCGGCAGCTCGATGCGCGGACGATCCCGCAGCAGCGGCTGCTGATCCCGCAGGTCTTCGGTGCCGATGCGCTCGACGTGGCCAGTGCCGAGGAACACGCCGAAACGCTGGCCGCGATCGGACTCGATCTGGCGCCCGCCGGGCCGGCTCAGCTGGCGCTGCGCGCCGTGCCGGCGCTGCTCGCCGACGGCGCCGGCGAAACCGGGCCGCAACTGGCGCGCGACGTGCTGCGCGATCTGCGCGAGTACGGCGGCAGCCGCACGCTCACCGAGCACCGCAACGAACTGCTGGCCACGCTGGCCTGCCACGGCGCGGTGCGCGCCAACCGCCGGCTGGCGATCGACGAGATGAACGCCCTGCTGCGCGAGATGGAGGCGACCGAGCGCGCCGACCAGTGCAACCACGGCCGGCCGACCTGGGTGCAGCTGACCCTCGCCGACCTCGACCGGCTGTTTCTGCGCGGTCGCTGAGGACGCGTGCGCGATTCCGCGACTGCCGCGCCGGCGGCACTGACGCCGACGATGGTGATCGTGTT
>JAHEDN010000257.1 GCA_024641225.1 Burkholderiales bacterium
CGCCGCGAAGGCGATGCCGGCCTGGCGCGCCAGGACCGCCAAGGAGCGCGCGGCGATCCTGCGCAAGTGGTTCGAATTGATGATGGCGGCGCAGGAAGACCTGGCGCAGCTGATGACCGCCGAGCAGGGCAAGCCGCTGGCCGAGTCGCGCGGCGAGATCGCCTACGGCGCCAGCTTCGTCGAGTGGTTCGCCGAGGAAGGCAAGCGGGTCTACGGCGACGTGATTCCAACGGTGCAAAGCGACAAGCGCCTGCTGGTCTTCAAGGAGCCCATCGGCGTCTGCGCAGCCATTACGCCGTGGAACTTCCCCAACGCCATGATCACGCGCAAGTGCGCGCCGGCATTGGCGGCCGGCTGCACGGTAGTCGTCAAGCCGGCCGAGCAGACGCCGCTGTCCGCACTCGCCCTTGCCGAGCTTGCCGAGCGCGCCGGCGTGCCGGCCGGCGTCTTCAACGTGCTGCCAGCCGACGAAACGCGCTCGATCGAGATCGGCAAGGTGCTGTGCGATTCGCCGACGGTGCGCAAACTCAGCTTCACAGGCTCGACGCAGGTCGGCCGCATCCTGATGCAGCAGAGCGCACCGACGCTGAAGAAGCTGTCGCTCGAACTGGGCGGCAACGCGCCGTTCATCGTCTTTCCGGACGCTGACCTCGATGCCGCCGTCGAAGGCGCGCTGATCTCCAAGTACCGCAACGCCGGGCAGACCTGCGTGTGCACGAACCGCTTCTACGCGCATACCGACATCTACGACGCGTTCGTCGAGAAGCTGGCCGCCAAGGCAGCCACGCTCAAGGTCGGCTCGGGATTCGAGGCCGGCGTGCAGCAGGGCCCGTTGATCGACACCAACGCGCTGGCGAAGGTCGAGGCACACGTGGCCGACGCGGTGGCCAAGGGCGCGCGCGTGGTCACCGGCGGCACCAAGCACGAGCGCGGCGGAACCTTCTACACCCCGACCGTGCTGGCAAACGTGACCGCCGAGATGGTCGTCGCACGCGAGGAAACGTTCGGCCCGGTTGCGCCGGTGTTCAGGTTCGGCAATGACGACGAGGCCGTCGCCGCCGCCAACAGCGTCGAGTTCGGGCTGGCCGCGTACTTCTATTCGCGTGACGTCGGCCGCGTCATGCGCGTGGCCGAACGCCTCGAATACGGCATGGTCGGCGTGAACACCGGCATCATTTCCAACGAAGTCGCGCCCTTCGGCGGCGTGAAGCAATCCGGCATCGGCCGCGAAGGATCCAAGTACGGCATCGAGGAGTATCTCGTCATCAAGTACGTCTGCCTCGGCCTCTGACATCCGACGAAGTCACGCAGCAGCCACATGGGTCAAGACACGAAATCGCCGCCCAACACGGGGCGGATCACCGAAAACGGCCCGCTCATACTGCACGGCCGCATCCGGTATTCGGCGGGGGAAGGCGCGCCGGCAGCCGAGTTCACGCAGGTGGCGCTGTGCCGTTGTGGCGCCAGCGGCAACAAGCCGTTCTGCGACGGCAGCCATGCGCGGGCCGGATTCGCCGACGCCGGGCGCTGCACCAGGCCGCCGGGGACGGCAGATCAGGCCTCTGGCGGCGACCTGCTGCTGAACGCGATCAGCAATGGTCCGCTGCGCGTCGACGGCTGGTTCGAGCTGACGACGACCGACGGCGAACGCTTCGTCTGCGGCGACAAGACGTGGCTGTGCCGCTGTGGCGCAAGCGGCAACAAGCCATTTTGCGACGGCTCCCACAAGAAGACCGGCTTCACGGCCTGAGCGCCGCCAACGGCGTGTCCGAAACTCAGAGCAGCTGGCACGCCTCGTCGAAGGGCAGCCGGGGGCTGCGCGCAAACAGTCCCGCCGGATCGCCGTAGCCGAGGTTGCACAGGAAGTTCGACTTCACCGTTCCCCCCGGGAAGAACTCCACGTCCACCTTGTGGTGGTCGAAGCCCGACATCGGCCCGCAGTCCAGCCCGAGCGAGCGCGCCGCCATGATCAGGTAGGCGCCCTGGAGGGTGCCATTGCGAAACGCGGTCGTGTGGATCACTTCGTCCTTGCCGGCGAACCAGCTCCGCGCGTCGGTATGCGGAAAGAGCCGCGGCAGCTTGTCGAAGAAGCGAAGGTCGTACCCGATGATCGCGGTCACCGGCGCGGCCATCGTCTTGTCGAGGTTGCCCGCCGAGAGCGCCGGCCGCAGCCGTTCCTTGGACTCGCGCGAGCGCAGAAAGACGATTCGCGCCGGCGAGCAGTTGGCGCTGGTCGGCCCCCATCTGAGGAGGTCATAGAGGGCGCGCAGCATCTCGTCGTCCACCGGCTTGTCCTGCCAGCGGTTGTGCGTGCGCGCCTCGCGAAAGACGAGGTCCAGGGCGGGTTCGGAGAGGATCATGGCCGGCGGCTCGAGGCGGCTGTATGACGATCGATGTTACCCGCGCCAGCCCTGACCATCGCGACGCGGTTGGCTAGAATCCAAGCTGAACGCGGGCGTCGTATAACGGCATTACCTCAGCTTCCCAAGCTGATGACGAGGGTTCGACTCCCTTCGCCCGCTCCAGCATCTCCCCTCCCGATCCGCCGGCGGCGAGCGCCGCGCCGGCACCAACCAAGCAGTCGACATGGCACACGAACACATCTTCAAAGGCGAACTGCACTGGACCGGTCACGCCGCGCAGGTCGACGGCCAACTCAGGCTTACTCGCAGCTTCGACCTCGAGTTCGCCGGCAAGGCAAAGCTCGCCGGCTCCTCGCCCGAGGTGTTTCACGGCGATGACCGGCGACATAACCCCGAAACGCTGATGGTGTCCTCGCTGATGGCCTGCCATCACCTGACCTACCTCGCGGTCTGCGAACGCTCCGGTGTCAGCCTGGCCGCCTACAGCGATCACGGCACCGGCCGGCTGACCATGCGCGACGGCAAGATGCGCATGGTCGAAGTCGTGCTTCGGCCGCAGGTCAAGGTGGCTGACGCAACCCAGGTCGAGCGCGCCCGTGCGCTGCACGAAAAGGCGCACGCCAACTGCTTCATGTCGAACTCGGTGAACTTCGAAGTGCGCATCGAGCCCACTGTCACGACGTGAACGCAGGCGGGAAAGACTCGCCGGAGCACGACGAGGATGCCGCCGCTGCCGGGGCGTCGCACCGGCACATCCGTTCGTTCGCGCTGCGCCGTGGACGAGTGACGCAGGCGCAGCGGCGCGCACACAGCGAAATCCTGCCCCGGCTCGCGATCGCGTATCGCCCGGCGCCGCTCGACCTCGACGCGGCATTCGCTCGCCACGCGCCTACGGTGCTGGAGATCGGCTTCGGCATGGGCGAGACCACGGCGGCAATCGCCCAGGCACGGCCCGACGTGAACTTCCTCGGCGTCGAGGTGTTCGCGGCCGGCGTCGGCGCCCTGGCACGGCGCGTCGACGAACTGCAACTGGCCAACGTCCGCATCATTCAGCACGACGCCGTCGAGGTGGTGCGCGACATGATTGCCGCCGACGCTCTGGCCGGCGTGCACGTCTACTTTCCCGATCCGTGGCCCAAGGCGCGCCACCACAAGCGTCGGCTGATCGCGCCGCCCTTCGTCACCCTGCTCGCCAGTCGCATCGCTCACGGCGGCTACCTGCATTGCGCCACGGACTGGCAGCACTATGCCGAGCAGATGCTCGACGTGCTGAACGCCGAACCGCTGCTGCGCAACCTTCACGATGGCCACGCGCCGGCGCCGACAAATCCGCGCCTGTCGCGGCCGACGACGAAGTTCCACGCTCGCGGCAAGCGACTCGGCCACGGGGTGTGGGATCTGGTGTTCGTCCGGCGCTGAGAGACAGGCGCCCGCCAGCCCGGCTTCACGCCGCCGGGGCGTGCGGCGGCGGCGAGGCTGTCCGCTCCCGCTGCAGCAGGCGCAGGTCGTAGACCAGCTTGAACGCCACCAGCAGCAGCGCCGCCAGCGACGGCAACTGCAGTGCCATCATGAGCGCCCCGCCGGCGATCAGCACCACGTGCAGCACGACGATGCGGCCGTAGGGTTCGGACATGATGTGGCGAATCGCCTTCGGGTCATCGACATCGAAGTTAGCCAGAGCACGCCACGCGTCGAGGCCAGCGGCGACGACCATCGCGATGACAACGATGATCCCGATCCGGTCGCCGGCCACGCGGCCGATCATCAGCAGGACCGGGTCGGCGATTCCGGCCATGTTACGGATGCCGCCGAACAGCGTGGCGACGAAAACGCCATGGACGAGGCAGAACAGCCCGTAGTGGACGCTGAAAAAAACCGTGGTCGCCAGCGATTCAACATAGCGCCCGGTGCGCGCGCCGGCGACAAGCATGCGTAGCGCCGTAAAGCCGCCGATGATCACGTTCTCGAGCCAGTAGAACGCCAGCACGGTAAACGTCGGCCAACCGAGGAAGACGATCCCGGCGGCGACCAGAGCCGCACTACCGAACGCAGCGGCCCGGCGCAAGGGGCCGGCAGCCAGGCTCATCGGCCGCAACGCCGTGAGCCCCGAATGCCCGCCCGCCGGCGACTCACTGAGTCCAGTCGACCCAGCCGGCGTAGGCAGTGAGCAGGATCACGCCGCCGAAAACGATCCGGTACCACGCAAACGGACGGAAGTCATGCTGGCTGACGTAACGCAGGAACCAGCGCACGCACACAAGCGCGGAGAAAAAGGCGGCGACGAAGCCGATCGCATAAAGCGGCAGCTCGGCGACCACGAACTGCCCGCGCGCCTTGAATCCGGAATAGATGCTGGCACCGATCACGGTCGGAATGGCGAGGAAGAACGAAAACTCGGTAGCCGCCTTGCGCGAGAGGCCGAAAAGCAAGCCGCCGATGATCGTCGCGCCCGAGCGGCTGGTGCCGGGAATCAACGCCAAGCATTGCACGAGGCCGACGCGCAGAGCGTCCCATGGC
>JAHEDN010000258.1 GCA_024641225.1 Burkholderiales bacterium
CCAGCCTGCGCTGGCGCCGGCGGCCGGCGCCGATTTCACGATCAGCGTGCCGCGGCCCGGCGCGGACCGGCTCGATGCCTTCCGCTCGGCGCTGGTCGGTGCCAGCAGCAAGGTGCGCGTTCAGGACCTGACCGACCCCGGCGGCATTGTCGATGCAGTGAAGCGGGTGGCGAAGACCGCCCGGACCGTCAAGGACTGGAACGAGTGGGAAAGCGCTGTGGAGACGGACATGCCGTCGCTGCTGATGCTGCTGCCGCACTCGCAGGAGGATCCGGCGCACCCCGGCATCTCCGCGCTGGAAATCGGCGGCGTGCTGCTTACCTATCCGGAACTGGAGAGCAGCTACGTCGCGGATCCGCTGGCTCCGGCGCCGGTCGTGCTGCTGCTCGGCTGCAGCACGCAGCTGACCGGCGTGCCGTTCCTGAATTTCGTCGAGGCGTTCAAGCGCGAGAAGGCGGCGCTGGTAATCGGCACGCTGGCGACCATCCGCGGCCGGCGGACGGTCGCTTTCGTCTCCGAACTGCTCGACAGCCTGCGCGCCGCCGCCGGCACTGAACGGACTTTCGGCGACGTGTTCCTTCAGACCAAGCGCAAGCTGCTCGCCGGCGGCGACGGTTTCGTCCTGAGCCTGACCGCTTACGGCGACGTCGGCTGGCGACTCTGACCGAGCGAGGGCCGAACACCATGTTCCGCATCGACCTGCTGCCCGCCGAGTTCGGCGATGCGATCTGGATCGAGTACGGCACGCCCCCGGCGCGCCAGCGCATCCTCGTCGACTGCGGCACCAGCGCCGTCTACCCGGCCGTCCGCCAGCGCATCCTCGACCTCCCGGCGCGCGAGCGGCATTTCGAGCTGCTCGTCGTCACCCACATCGACGTCGATCACATCGGGGGTGCGCTCGATCTGCTGCGCGAGCGCGCGCAGCTCGGCGTGACCTTCGGCGAGATCTGGTTCAACGGCTTCGTGCACCTGACGCCGGGTGGCGTGGTGCCGCGGCCCGACGACGCTGACGTCCTCGGTCCATTGCAAGGGGAGGAACTGACCGAACTGATCGTGGCCAACGGCGCCATGAGATGGAACGCGGCCGTCGGCGGCGGTGCGCTGGTCGCGCCGGACTCCGGAACGCTGCAGGCGTTGCCGCTGCCCGGCGGGATGCGACTGACGCTGCTGTCGCCGACACAGAGAGAACTCGACCGACTGAAACCGGTGTGGGACGCCGCCTGCCGCAAGGCGGGCATCGTTCCGGGTGCCGCCACCGTAGCCGATGCGGCGCGCCTCGACGAGGCCGAGGAAGCCGAGGAAGAAGAAGACATCCTCGGCGAGCCCGACGTCGACCAGCTTGCTGCAAAGCCCTTCAAGCCCGACCGGGCCAGGCCGAACGGCAGCAGCATTGCGCTGCTGGCCGAATACGATGGACATCGTGTGCTGTTGGCCGCAGACGCGTTTGCGCCGGTCGTGATCGACGCGCTCGGGCGCCTGCCGGGCCGCGCGGGCGGGCGCCTGCCGGTCGATGCGGTGAAGATGTCGCATCACGGCAGCCGGGGCAATACGAGCGTCGACCTGGTCAAAGCGGTCAAGTGCGCGAACTGGCTGGTGTCGACCAACGGCAAGCAGTTCAAGCACCCGGATCGCGAGTCGATCGCCCGGGTGATTCGCGAGGCGGGATCGGGCGTCAAGCTTCACTTCAATTACCGCACCGAGTTCAACGAGATGTGGGCGGCGGCCGGCTTGCGGCGCAAGCACGGCTACGCGGTGCAGTACCCCGCCGGCGACGGCATGGGCATCGAACTGCAGCTTTAGGAACGAGTGGCGAGAAAGACCGCGCCCGGCGCGGCTGACTCAGCCCAGGGTGCTCGGCGCGAGGTGGATCCACTTCCTGCCCGGCGTGCGCTCAGCCACGAAGGCGTCCCGCGCCGCATTGAGCCGATAGGTCAGGAACGCCCGGTCGCGCACGTTCGACAGCCGCTCGGGCCTGAAGATGGCGGCGTTGGCGCCGTCGCGGCGCGCTGACGGCGCCAGCAGGCCGTTGAGCTGCTGCTCGTGCACGTAGCGGCCGACCTGCTGGGTGAAGCCGTAGCTCTTGCGGCTGACGAGGGCAGGGTGAGTCTTCTCCTTGCCGCGCAGGTCGATGAGCAGGGCGTCGCAGCGCACGTCGAACACACGCCGCTCGGTGACGATCTCGCGGTCCTCGCCCGCGTAGCTGTCCAGCACGAAGCGGTACCAGTGCCACGCGGTCTCGTGCACGGTCGTCTCGACCTTCTGCGAGCCGTACCACACGCCATACGTCGAGCCGTCCGAGAAGCGGGTGGCCTGCCAGTGCGCGGAGTCGAACGAGTAGCTGATCACGGTGCCGTAGTCGAACGGCCGGCTGATCAGCGCGGCCGCGGTCGGGATGCGCTCGGCGCCTTCGGCGGCGATGGCGATGTCCCAGTCCGCGGGTTCCGGCGAGAGGTCGTCGAACAGGTGCTGCGATTCGCGGATGCCGGGGATGTTGCGGACCAGGTCGCCGTGGAAGTCGACGTTGGTGGCGAACAGGCTCCCCTTCATCTACTGCCCGCGCTGGAAATCCAGGTAGCGGCGCACCGCCAGCAAACCCTCGAAGCCGTGCTCGATGACGAGGTCCACCGGCCGCGCGCCGAACCGGCGGTTGGGCTGCGTCATCCATCGGTAGGCGAGGTCGCGATCGTGCGGGAACAGCAGCCGCAGCGACTTGTGGATGCCGAGCAGGTGGCCGGCGCGGTCGAGCAGGTCGCGGCTGTCGGCCAGCGGCTCGCCGCTGCGATAGCGCGCCAGCGTGCTGCGGCTGGCGGCCGACAGGCCGAGCACCTCGGCCTGCTCCGTCGCCGTGAGCTTCCAGTGTTCCAGCAGGCGGGTGACCATCACCGCCAGCCGGCCGCGTGCGTCGCGGCTGCCGGGCTCGACGGTGGTTCGTCTTGCTGCCACGGCGGACATGCGGCACTCCTCTTCCGGTTTCCCTAGACGTACTCTTTGGTACGAATGATGTACCAATAAGCCGAGGCGGTCAAACGCGGACAGGCATCGTGCCGGCGCCGGCGCTGTGCCACGACGAAGCTCGCCGGTCAGGCCTGGAGTCGTGTGAAGTCGGGAAGCACTGACGAATCAGGCGGCAGTCGGGACTTGCACGCCATGCGCGTCGGCGTCGAGGTGCGATCGCAGCTCGCTAGCCGGCCGGTTCGCTTTGGCTCATGGCGATGGTGAATCGCCTGAGTGGAGGAGGGCATCGAGTGCCTTGCGCAAGCTTCCGATGTGGTTCTCGACGACGCCCCAGACCAGCCGGTCATCGACAGCGGCATAACCGTGGATGAGCACGTTGCGAAAGCCCACTACACGCGGCAGATCAGCAATCGTGGCGGCAGTCTCGGCATCGAGCCGCCGCAACTGGGCCAGCGCCTCGCCGGCGATTTCCAATTGTCGCTCGACACCGCTGCGAAGCAAGGCGTCCGCCTCGTAGTCAGCAAAGTTCTTTCCGGTCGTGAACTCGATCACCCGGCCTGTGGCCAGATGCGCATCCCAAAGCAGCTTTCTCGCCTCAGCGCGCATACAGCTCGCGCCGCTCGGCGATCACCCGATCGCGAAAATACGGGTTGGCGAGCCCCGAGTCAGTGACGAGGTCCACGGGGCGACCGAACAGCGCCTCCAGCCCTTCCTTCAGTGCAAAGTAGGCCGCCGCGTACTGCGCGGGCGGCAACGCGTCGAGTTCGACGAGAAAGTCGAGGTCGCTCGCTTCACGGTCGAAGTCATCGCGGACAGCCGAGCCGAACGCGTCCAGTCGGCGCGCGCCGATGCGGCGGCACAACTCGGCGACATCTTCGCGGCGGGTCTCGAGCAAATCGATCATTGCGGCTCCCGGTTGGATTATGCCGCGGGGGGTAGCGTGGACGACGACCGAGTGCGGTGCCAAGGCCTTGGTGCCGAGCCCGCCATTGGGCACAGCGACATCAAAACCAGCCGTCCCGCATGTCGAGCGGCACGCTGCTTGGCTCAGCCAGCAAATCGAACTGCGGGACCGTGGCGGGCAGTTCCCACGACATGTAGTAGCGCGCCGCCTGCAGCTTGCCGCGGTAGAAGTCGGCATCGGCGGGGCGGCGCGAGAGGCCCTGTTCCGCGGCGATCGCCAGTGCCTGCGTGCCTTGGTGTCGTGCCGCCTCAGCGAGCGTGGCATCCACCGCGGCGCACAGGCCGATGTTGATGCGCGCCTCGTTCATCATCTGAAACATGTGCGCGAGGCCCTTGCCAGGCTCGCCGAGCAGGTAGCCGACCGCGCCCTGCCTTTCGCCGACGGACAGCACGGTGGACGTGGCATTGCGCCAGCCCATCTTGTGCAGCAGGCCGGCGAGCGCGACGTCATTGCGTGCGCCGAGGCGGCCGTCGGCGTCGACCAGCACCTTCGGCACCAGGAACAGCGAAATGCCCTTGGCCCCGGGCGGCGCCTCTTTGATGCGGGCCAGCACCATGTGCACGATGTTGGCGGTGAGGTCCTGGTCACCGCCGGAGATGAACATCTTCTGGCCGCGGACGCGATAGGTGCCGTCGGCCTGCGGTTCGGCCGTGGTCGTGATGTCGCTCAGCGCCGAGCCCTGCGCCGGCTCGGTCAGCGCCATCGTGCCGGCGAAGCGGCCGTCGCCCATCGGCGCGAGGTAGCGGGCCTTCAGTTCCGGCGTGCCGAACGTGCGCAGCAGGTTGGCGGCGCCGACGGTCAGCCACGAATAGGTGGTGGTGGGCACGTTGGCGGCGTAGAACCACGTGACCGCCGCGGTGTGCACCAGGTGCGGCAACTGCAGGCCGCCTTCGTCGGCGTCCCAGTGGGCGTTGAGGAAGCCGGCTTCGGCAAAGGCGTCCCA
>JAHEDN010000259.1 GCA_024641225.1 Burkholderiales bacterium
ATTTGTCAAAGTCTCCGAGACCGCATTGCGGTTCTCGGTGGTGAAAACGCGGTTGAGGTTTTGCAGCACTTCCCCGGCCATGTCGCCCAGCTCGGTGACGCGGCCGGTGATCTCCGCGATGTCGGAGCGTCCCTCGCCGATCACGGGGTAGGGCTCGCCTTTGGGCGTCTCGGTAAGCGGCGGCCCGGCCGGTTCGAGAGTCACCAGCTGGATCTGCGCGATGCCGGTGACGAAGTTGCGAGTGATCACCGCCGAGGTGTTCGTTCGGACCGGTGCGCGGCGATCGAGGCGCACGTCGACGCGCGCCCGGTTCAGGCGTTCGGTCGACAGCTGGTAGTCGAGCACGCGGCCGATGCTGATGCCACGCATGCTGACGTTGGAGCCGACTGCAAGGCCGTCGAGCGCCTGGCGCTCGAAATAGATGACGTAGCGGGCGAAATCCCGCTCGGCGCCGGTGCGCTTCAGCCAGATGACCGACAGCACCAGCGCGACGGCCAGCGCGATGACCGCGATGCCGACGTAGGTGTACTTCGCTTCAGCTTCCATCGCTTCGGTTTGGTGGACCGCCGACCATTGTACGGATGGCGAAATAGGAACGGATCCACGAATGATCGACATTGACGACGTCGGACACCGTGCCGTCCGCCAGCACCCTGCCTTCGGCCAGCACGATCAGTCGGTCGACCACCGTCAGCAGCGTGTCGAGGTCGTGAGTCACCAGGAACACCGTGATGCCGAGGTTGTCGACCAGCGAACGCACCAGTGCGTCGAACGAACGCGCGGTGGTCGGATCGAGGCCCGAGGTCGGCTCGTCCAGGAAGAGGATTTCCGGTTCGAGGGCCAGCGCGCGGGCCAGCGCCGCGCGCTTGCGCATGCCTCCGGAAAGCTCGCTCGGCATCATGGCACCAACGTCGGCCGGCAGCCCGGCCTGCGCCAGCCGCAGCCGCACCAGATGGTCGCGCAGCGCATGCGAGACGTGAGTGTGCTCGGCGAGTGGCACGGCGACGTTCTGCGCCACGCTCAGCGACGAGAACAGCGCGCCGTCCTGGAAGGTCATCCCGAAGCGTCGGCGGATCCCGGCGACTTCCGCCGCCGGCGCCCGCCACATGTCGGTGCCGAGGACGTGGACCGTGCCTTCGGTGGGCCGGTGCAGACCGATGATCTCCCGCAGCAGCACCGACTTGCCGGTGCCCGAGCCGCCGATCAGCGCAACCAGGGTGCCGGGCTCGACCTTGAACGACACGCCGTCGTGCACCGTGACGTGGTCAAAGCGCGTGACGATGCCGTCGACTTCGATCACCGGCGCGGGGGCGTTCATCTGGCGCTGCGACCGGGATCAGATCCCGAGCTCCTGGAAGAACACCGCGAAGGCCGCGTCGAGCAGAATTACCGAAACGATGCTCTGCACGACGGTGGAAGTCGTCGCCAGGCCGACGGCGCGCGTGTCGCGACCGACGTGCATGCCCATGCGACAGCCGACGATCCCGATGGCGAGGGCAAACACCGGTGTCTTGATCAGGCCGGCCCACACGTGCGTGATCGACAGGGAGTAATGGAGCCGTTCCGCGAAAGCGGCGGGCGGAATGCCGAGCATCGCGTCGGCGACCAGCGCGGCGCCGGCCAGGCCCGCGACCAGTCCAATGAAGGAGAGCAGTGGCAGGGCGATGAGCAGCGCCAGCACGCGCGGCACGACCAGCACCTGCATCGGCGACAGGCCGAGCGTGCGAATGGCGTCGGTCTCCTCGGTCAGCCGCATCGAGCCGAGCTGCGCGGTGAAGGCGGCACCCGAACGTCCGGCGATGATGACGGCGACGATGATCGGCGCGAACTCGCGCGACATGCCGATGCCCACGCCGTCGACGACGAAGATGTTGGCGCCGTACTGCTCGGCCTGCAGGCCGAGCAGGTAGGCAAACACGACGCCGATCAGCAGCGTTACCAGAGACACCACCGGGATCGCGTTCAGGCAGGCGTGCTCGAGCTGCACGGTCAGTTCGCGCAGCCGCAGCCGGCCCGGCATGACGACGATTTCCAGGAACGCCGCCAGCGTCTCGCCGAGGAAATTGACGTGGTCGGCCCCCTGCCGGTAGATGATCGTGGCGCGCTCGCCCACCTCCGCCAGCCAGCGGCGCTTGGCGTGCGGCACCGGTTCGGCCAGCACGGCGCGGCGCTTCAGGACATCGTCGAGCACGCGCCGATGCGGCGCCGAGAACCCCTCCCAGGTAACGGACTCGTGATGCAGACCGGCGCCGTCGATGGCGCGGATCAGCGCGAGCGCCGCCGCGGAGTCGAGCACTGTCAGGCGCTCGCCATCGACCGTCAGCGGCGCGTGCGGCTGCAAGCGGCCCAGCGCCGGTGTCAGCAGCGGCAGTTCGGCAAGGCGCCACGCGCCGGCAAGGGTCAGCCGCTGGCCGTCCTCGCTCAACTCGAGGCCATGATCCGCTGCAGCCGCAGTAGTCATCGCGGCACCGGCGTCGATCCGGAGGGTTGCGCCGACGCCGGCACGGCCGGGGCCGATGCAGCCGGTGTAGCCGGGACGCAGGCCCGTACGAGCATCAGCAGCAGAAGCGCAAGCGCGGCCAGCGGCCATGCGGTGGCGAGGAAACCGCGCGGCGGATCGACGCGATCGAGGACCGCTGACCTGCGCTCATCGCCTGAAGAGGGTTGCATGGCGGTGCGCTCGAAAGGCCAGGACGGGAGCAGCCCCGATCATGCGCCGTGGTGCGGTCTTGGCAGGTCGTCAGGCAGCCAGCAGCTGGCGCAGCACGAAGGGGAGAATCCCGCCGTTGCGGTAATAGTCGACCTCGATCGGTGTATCGATGCGCAGGCGCAGCGAGACGGTGCGGCTTTCGCCGTTCGGCTTGCGGATCACCAGCGTGGCGTCCTGCTGCGGCTTCATCTCGCGCTCCAGGCCCATGATGTCGAAGGTCTCGTCGCCGTTGATGTCGAGCGAAGCGGCCGAGTCGTCGCCCTTCAACTGCAGCGGCAGCACGCCCATGCCGACCAGGTTGCTGCGGTGGATGCGCTCGAAGCTGCGCGCGATGACCGCCTTCACGCCGAGCAGCTGCGTGCCCTTGGCCGCCCAGTCGCGCGACGAGCCGGTGCCGTACTCCTCGCCGCCGAAGACCACGGTCGGCACCCCGTCGGCCTGGTACCTCATGGCCGCATCGTAGATCGACATCTGCTCGCCCGACGGCTGGTGCACGGTGACGCCGCCCTCGACGCGCGAACCGTCGACCTTGGCGGAAATCATCAGGTTCTTGATCCTTACATTGGCGAACGTGCCTCGCATCATTACTTCGTGGTTGCCGCGGCGTGCGCCGTACGAGTTGAAGTCAGGCTTGGGCACGCCGTGCGCGATCAGCCACTTGCCGGCGGGGGACGTGTCCTTGATCGAACCGGCCGGGGAGATATGGTCGGTGGTGATCGAGTCGCCAAAGATGCCCAGCGCGCGTGCGTTGCGCACCGCCGGCATCGCGGCAGGCTGCATCGAGAAACCCTCGAAGAACGGCGGCTCGGCGATGTAGGTGGACTTCGGCCAGTTGTAAACCTGCCCCGTGCCGCCCTCGACCTTCTGCCACAGGTCGCCCGGATTCTTCTTGACGTTGCCGTAGTTGGCCTGGAACACCTTCGGATTCATCGCATGCTTCATCAGCGCGTGAATCTCGTCGGATGTGGGCCAGATGTCGCCGATGAAGACGTCCTCGCCGCGCTTGCCCTTGCCGAGCGGCTCGGTCATCAGGTCCCTCAGCATCGATCCGGCGATCGCGTAGGCGACCACCAGCGGAGGCGAAGCGAGGAAGTTGGCCTTCAGGTTCGGATGGATGCGCGCCTCGAAGTTGCGGTTGCCCGACAGCACGGCCGCGCACACGAGGTCGTTCTTCGTGATGACCTCGTTGATCTCAGGGGCGAGGTCGCCGGCATTGCCGATGCAGGTGGTGCAGCCGTACGCGGCGACGGCGAAACCGAGCTTCTCGAGGTAGGGGAGCAGGCCGGTCTTGGTCAGGTACTCGGTGACGATGCGCGATCCCGGCGCAAGCGAGGTCTTGATGTGCTTCTTCACGGTCAGGCCGCGCTCGACGGCCTTCTTCGCCAGCAAACCGGCCGCCAGCAGCACGCCGGGGTTCGAGGTGTTGGTGCAGGAGGTGATGGCGGCGATCAGGACATCGCCATCGGCGATCGTCGTGTCGTGCACGTCGTATTCGCGGGCCGGCGTCACGAGCGGGCGGCTCTCGACCATTTCCTCGAGGTCGCGCGCCGCGCCGAGCGGTGCATCCTCGGTCTTGCCCTCGACCAGTCCCTCGTCGCGCGGCAGCGGGAAGCGCTGCCTCAGCCGCGCGGCCGGCTGGTTGAAGCCGTTCTCGCCCACGGGCTTCGAGAACAGCGCGGTGAACTGCTTCTTCACGCTGCCGATCTCGATCCGGTCCTGCGGCCGTTTCGGGCCGGCGAGCGACGGCGCCACCGTCGACAGGTCCAGCGTGAGCGACTTCGTGTAATCGAGCTGCCCTTCCTTTGGCACGCCGAACAGGCCCTGCGCCCTGAAGTAGGCCTCGAAGGCGGCGATCTCGTCCCTGGTGCGGCCCGTGCCCTCGAAATAGGCAATGGTCTTCTCGTCGACCGGGAAGAAGCCCATCGTTGCGCCGTACTCGGGCGCCATGTTGGCGATGGTGGCGCGATCGGTCACCGACAACGACGCGGTGCCTTCGCCGAAGAACTCGACGAACTTGCCGACCACCTTTTCCTTGCGCAGCATCTCGGTGATGGTGAGCACGAGGTCGGTGGCCGTGACGCCGCCGCGCAGCCTGCCCTTCAGGTTGACGCCGACGACGTCGGGGGTCAGGAAATACAC
>JAHEDN010000260.1 GCA_024641225.1 Burkholderiales bacterium
TGGGTGCTGGAACTGTCGAGCTTCCAGCTCGCCACGACGCGATCGCTGGCCTGCGACGCGGCCGCGGTGCTCAACATTTCCGAGGACCACCTCGACTGGCACGGCAGCTTCGACGCCTACGTGAAGGCCAAGGCGCACATCTTTTCCCCCCGCACGGTGCAGGTGCTCAATCGCGACGATCCAGTCGTGGCGGCAATGGCGAGGAAGACGGCGCCGGTGAAGACGTTTCGCCTGCAACCGCCGACGCGGGCCGACGAGTACGGCCTGGTCAGCGAGGCGGGCATCACCTGGCTGGCATACGCGGAAAACCTGGCGCATGGCCATCGCCGTCGCCGCGTGGAAGGCGAGCAGGAGGTTGCTGCCGAGGAACTCTACGTTCACCGCCTCATGCCCGCCGACGCGCTCGCCATCCGGGGGCGGCATAACGCGGGCAATGCGCTCGCCGCGCTGGCGCTGGCGCGCGCGATCGGCTGCCCGCTGGCGCCGATGCTGCACGCGCTGCGCAGCTACCGAGGCGAGCCTCATCGCGTGCAGCGGATCGCCACGGCCGGCGGCGTGCATTACTACGACGACAGCAAGGGAACCAATGTCGGTGCCACGGTGGCTGCGCTCGATGGCCTTGCAGCCGAGGGGCTGCGGCTGGTGGTCATCCTCGGCGGCGATGGCAAGGGCCAGAATTTCGCGCCCCTTGCGGAACCGCTGGCACGCGCCGCCCGTGCGGTGGTGCTGATCGGTCGCGACGCCGCGCTGATCGAACAGGCAATCGGCGCGGCCGGCGCCCCCTTTCCGATCGCCCGCGCGGCATCGCTCGAGCAGGCGGTCGATATCGCCGCCGACAGCGCCCACGAAGGCGATGCCGTCCTGCTGTCGCCTGCCTGCGCGAGCCTCGACATGTTCCGCGACTATGTGCATCGCGCCGAGGCCTTCGCCGCGGCAGTGCACGAACGGGCGCTGCGGGAGGATCAGCCGTGCTAGGGCGGCTGATGGACCGCGGCGCATACACCGCGCGCCTTCCGGGCCTCGGCGGCATCGGCACATCGTCGACAGTCGGACGCAGCGAGGAGCGCATCGACATGCCGCTGCTGCTGGTCGCAGCGGCGCTGGTGATGCTCGGCGTGGTGATGGTCTATTCGGCCTCGATCACGCTGGCCGACTCGCCCCGCTACAAGGTCACGCCGACCCACTTCCTGGTCCGGCACCTGTTCGCGCTCGCGGTGGCGGTCGTGGCCGCCGTGGCCGTGTTTTCGGTGCCGATGGTGCGCTGGCAACGGCTGGCGCCGGCGGCTTTCGGTGTGGCGTTCGTCCTGCTGGTGATCGTGCTGATACCGGGTGTCGGCACCGGCGCGCTGGGCGCGCGGCGCTGGATCCCGCTCGCCATGTTCAACCTGCAGCCCTCGGAACTGATGAAGGTGGCCTGCGTCCTGTACGCGGCGAGCTTCACGGTGCGCAAGCAGGACTACATGCACAGCCTCAAGCGCGGCTTCCTGCCGATCGGCCTGGCGATGCTCGTCGTCGGCGGACTGCTGCAGCTTCAACCGGACCTGGGCGCCTTCATCGTCATCGTGGCCATCGCGATGGGCATCCTCTTTCTGGGCGGGTTGAACGGTCGCCTGTTCGCCGCAATCACGCTGCTGCTGGCGATCGGACTCGCGGCCATCGTGTGGCTGTTTCCGTACCGGCGCGAGCGGATCTTTGCTTACCTCGATCCGTGGTCCGCCGAGCACGTGCTGAACAAGGGCTACCAGCTGACGCACTCGCTGATCGCCTTCGGCCGCGGCGAGTGGCTCGGCGTGGGGCTCGGCGGCAGCGTCGAGAAGCTGCACTACCTCACCGAGGCACATACCGATTTCATCGTCTCCGTCATCGCCGAGGAACTCGGGATGGTTGCCGTGCTGGCATTGGTGGTCGCCTTTTACTGGTTGACCCGCCGTGCCTTCGAGATCGGCCGTCAGGCCGTGGCGCTCGAGCGGACCTTCGCCGGTCTGGCGGCGCAGGGCGTCGGCATCTGGCTCGGCGTGCAGTCGTTCATCAACATCGGTGTGGCGAGCGGTCTGCTGCCGACCAAGGGCCTGACGCTGCCGTTGGTGAGCTATGGCGGCTCCGCGATGCTGTCCACGGTCTCGGCGATCGGGTTGCTGCTGCGGGTTGACTACGAGAATCGGACCCTCATGCGCGGAGGCCGGGCGTGAGCCATCTGGTCGTCGTCGCGGCGGGCACCGGTGGCCACGTGATGCCCGGCCTGGCCGTGGCCGAGACCCTGCGAAGTCGAGGTTGGACCGTGTCCTGGCTCGGCACCCGATCCGGCATGGAGCGCTCGCTGGTCGAGCGGCGTGGGATTGCGTTCGACGCGATCGACTTCTCCAGTCTGCGTGGCAAGGGCATCGGCGCCCTTCTGCTCGGCGGCTTTCGCCTGTTGCGCGCGCTGTGGCAGAGCCGGGCGGCGATCCGCGTCCGTCGTCCTTCGATCGTCTTTTCCACCGGGGGTTACGTTGCAGTTCCTGCCGCACTCGCTGCCTCGATGGCCAGCGTTCCGCTGACGCTGCTCAACGCCGACGCCGCACCGCTGCTGTCGACTCGACTGCTGCGCACGCTCGCTTCGGCGGTGTTCTGCGGTTTCGAGGGGGCGGCGGCCAGCCTTGCCGGCGAACGCGGCCTGGTTACCGGCAATCCCGTTCGCGCCGACATCGCTGCGCTGCCGCCCCCGATCGAACGCTACCCGCACCGCAGCGGTCCGCTGAATCTGCTCGTGATCGGAGGCAGCCTCGGCAGCCGAATCCTGAACGAAACGGTGCCGGCGGCGCTCGCGCTCCTGCCGGCGGGCGTGCGGCCGTCGGTCATCCACCAGTGCGGCGCTGACCATGTGGAGGCGACCCGCGACGCGTACACGCGCGCGGCGGTGGATGCGCAGGTGATGACGTTCCTCGATGACATGGCGCGGCGCTACGGTGACGCCGACGTTGTGCTGTGCCGAGCCGGCGCCATCACCGTCACCGAACTCGCGGCCTGCGGCGTGGCCTCGATTCTGGTGCCGCTGGTGGTCTCCACCACCGCCCATCAGCGCACGAATGCCGAGTTCATGGCCGCCAGGAGCGCGGCGATTCATCTGCCGCAAGCGGAACTGTCGACCGAACGGCTGGCCGAGTTGCTGCGCGGCCTGACCCGTGCACGGCTTCTGGAGATGGCGAGCCGAGCACGCGCGCTCGGCCATCCCGAGGCGACCCGTGTAGTTGCCGACGCGATCGAGCACGTCGCGCGCGAGGCCGGGCGATGAAACACGCGGTGCGGCACATCCACTTCGTCGGCATCGGCGGCGCCGGCATGAGCGGCATTGCCGAGGTGCTGCTCAACCTCGGCTTCACGGTGAGCGGGTCCGATGTGGCGGAGAGCAGCGCGACACGCCGGCTGGCACGCCTTGGCGCCGTGGTTTCGCTCGGCCATACGCCGGACCAGATTTCCGGCGCCGACGCCGTGGTGACATCGACGGCGGTGAGTGGCGACAACCCCGAGGTGATCGCCGCGCGTGCGCGCCGCATACCGGTTGTGCCGCGCGCGGTGATGCTTGCCGAGCTGATGCGGCTGAAGCAGGGCATCGCGATTGCCGGCACGCACGGCAAGACCACCACCACGAGCCTGGTCGCCAGCGTGCTGGCCGCCGGCGGCCTGGATCCGACCTTCGTGATCGGTGGCCGGCTGAACTCCGCCGGTGCCAATGCGCGCCTGGGCAGCGGCGACTACATCGTGGTCGAGGCCGACGAATCCGATGCATCGTTCCTGAACCTCATGCCGGTGATGGCGGTGGTCACCAACATCGACAACGACCACATGGAAACCTACGGCCATGACTTCGCGCGGCTGAAGGGTGCGTTCATCGAGTTTCTTTCGCGGCTGCCGTTCTACGGTCATGCAGTGCTGTGCATCGATGACCGTCAGGTGCGCGAGATCCTGCCATTTGTTTCCAAGCCTGCGCTCACCTACGGCTTCGCTGGCGATGCCCAGTACCGCGCCGTCGACGCCGTGGCGGACGGCGCGCAGATGCGCTTCACCGCCGTCCGCGAGGGAGCCTCTTCAATAGAGGTGCAGCTGAATCTGCCGGGCAGACACAACGTCGCCAACGCGCTGGCGGCAATCGCCGTGGCGACGGAGCTCGGCGTTGCCGATGCCGCGATCCAGGCCGGGCTGGCGAGCTTCACCGGCGTCGGCCGCCGCTTCGCACGCTACGGCGAGGTGGCAACCGCGGGCGGCACGTTCACGCTCATCGACGATTATGGCCACCACCCGGTCGAGATCGAGGCCACGCTCGCGGCCGCGCGCGGCGCCTGCCCGGGCCGGCGCATCGTGCTGGCCTTTCAGCCGCACCGCTACACGCGCACGCGCGACTGCTTCGAGGACTTCGTTCGCGTTCTGTCCAGCGTCGACGCGCTGCTGCTGGCCGAGGTTTACCCCGCCGGCGAAGCCCCGATCGTCGCTGCAGACGGCCGCGCGCTGGCGCGTGCCTTGAGGGTCGCGGGCAAGGTCGAGCCGGTGTTCATCGAGGCCATCGAAGCGATGTCGCAGGCCATCCTCGATGCCGCGCGGCCCGGCGATGTGGTGATCACGATGGGCGCCGGTTCGATCGGGCAGGTTGCCGGCACGCTTGCGCCGCAGGAGGGAGGGGAGTGAGTCGGGCGGCGTTCGACCCGCGGTCGTTCGGCAAGGTCGGCGTGTTGTTCGGCGGCCGCAGCGCCGAACGCGAGGTGTCGATCATGTCGGGAACCGGCGTGCTGCAGGCGCTGAAGAGCCGCGGCATCGACGCACATCCGTTCGATCCCGGACGACAGACACTGGCCGAGCTCGAGGCGGCGAAGTTCG
>JAHEDN010000261.1 GCA_024641225.1 Burkholderiales bacterium
GAAGTCGGTCGCCTGCCGGCCGGAGGACTTCAAGCGCGAGACGCTGCCCGCGCACCTTTCGATGAACTTCAAGGTCGTCGATGAGCACGGCCGGCAGCTGGCGATGGGCCGCAGCCTGCCGCAGCTGCGCGCCGAACTGGGCGGCGAGGCGCAGAAGAGCTTCCAGGCGGTGGCCGAGCGCGACGTCCAGGTGGCGTCGGAACTGCAGCAGCAGATCACCGACTGGGACTTCGGAGAGCTGCCGGAGCTGCTCGAGATCCGCCGCGGCGGTCAGACGATGGTCGGCTTCCCGGCGCTGGTCGACCGGGGCGATCGCTGCGCGCTCGAAGTCTTCGACGACCTGCGGCAGGCGCGCGATCGGCATCGCGAAGGACTGCGGAGGCTGTTTCGCCTGCAGCTGAAGGAGCAGGTCAGGTTTATCGAAAGGTCGCTCGCCAGCCTGCAGACAGCGGCCATGCAGGCCGGCACCGTGCCGGCGCTGGCGGCCGCGCTGCCGGGGTTCGAGTCGCTGCGCAGCGAGGTCATCGATGCCGCGCTCGACCGCACCGCACTCTCCGAGCCCTGGCCTTCCGATCGCGCCGCGTTTCTCGCACGCCGCGAGGAGGCACGTGGCAAGCTCGGCCTCATTGCGCAGGAGCTGGCACGGCTGCTGGGTGCCATCGTGCAGGAGGCCGCGATCGTGACGAAGCGGCTCTCCGCCGCGCGCGCCTTTCCCGCCGCCTGTGCCGACATCGATCAGCAGCTGGCGCGCCTGTTCCCGCGCGGCTTCGTCACGGCCGCGTCGCCGGCTCAGCTCGCCCACTACCCGCGCTATCTGAAGGCGATCACGGCGCGGCTGGACAAGATCAAGGCCGATCCGGCGCGGGACGCGCAGCGGATGGCCGACATCGCGACGCTCCAGACGCCGTATCTGCGCGAAGTCGGCGCGCGCAAGGGCCAGGTCGATCCGCGGCTGGAAGAGTTCCGCTGGCTGCTGGAGGAACTTCGCGTGTCGCTGTTCGCGCAGGAGCTGCGCACGCCGATGCCGGTCTCGGTCAAGCGGTTGCAGAAGGTGTGGGACACGCTCCGTTGAGCGTGGCCGAGCCCGACTATTCGGGCACCGCGGCCATGCGCAGCCCGTCGTGCAGCAGCCGGTCGAACGGCGTGTGCGCTTCGCCGGCACCGCCGGCAAGCGCCCCGTGCCAGCGGATCGTGAAGGCGGGCTGCAGCCGCAGCAGTTCGCCGCGTGCCTGCGCGGCGCGCTGCGCGTCGCCGTGCAGCGCGTAGGCGGCTGCCAGCACCATGTAATCGGGCCATTCCGTGCCGAACGCCATGCCGCGCTCGCAGGACTCGATGGCCTGCGCATAACGGCCGAGCAGGAGCAGCGCGCGGCAGCGAAAGTGCATCAGAACGCCGCGGGCGGTGCTGGTCGGGTTCAGTTCGATGCCGCGGTCGAACGCCGCCAGCGCCTCCTCGCCACGGCCCTGCGCCAGATTGATCTGTCCGCTGAACGACTGCACCGTGATCAGGTACGGGTTCAGCGCCAGGGCGCGCTGGATGGCCTCGACTGCGGCGTCGATCTGGCGGCGAAACAGGAGCACGTTGGCGCGCGCGCCCCACGCTTCGGCGTTGTCGGTCTGCAGCGTCACTGCGCGCAACGAAACTTCGTCTGCCTTCGCGAGCAGGCCGTCGCGAGGGGCACCCGGTTCGATCCGGTCGGCCTCGAAAGCAAGCGCATGGGCGTAGCCGGTCAGCGCAGGGACATGCCTGGGTTCGATCGCCAGCGCGCGCTCGAACCGCTCGCGGGCAGCCCGGATCTGCGGCAGTTCCGTGGCGTCCTGAAGCTCGCGGCTGGCCGCCAGCGCCAGCGCGTATGCGCTCGACGCCTGCTCGCCGGCGGCGATACGTTTCATTTCCGCATCGATCACGGCCGACCGCAGGGTTTCCGATAGCCGTCCGATCACGGCCAGCGGCGCCGAACCATCCGCGGCAGCCGGAGCCTCGACGTCGCTGCTCCACAGCGACCCGCCGCTGCCGGTGTCGACGAGGTGCGCGGTAACCCGCACGAGGTCTCCGCTGCGGTCCACGCGGCCGTCAAGCGCGTAGCGGACTCTCAACTCGTCGCCGATCTGTCGCAGGTCCCCGCGGCGGCCGGCAAGCTGCGCCGCGACGGCGGGTGCGATCACCGTCAGTCCGGTCACGCGTGACACCGCGCGGGTCACCTGAGAGGTCATCGAGGCGGCCAGCAACGCGCCGCCCGGAGTTTCGGCCGCGTACGCAAACGGCAGGATGATCAGCGACTGCGAGGGCTTCTCCGGCTGCCACTGTCGATACGCGAGCGTCGCAGCGACGACGAGTGCAATGATTCCCGCGGCGATCGTCAGCGGCCGTTGCCAGCGCGCCGCGCGCAGCCGAGTCCACGGTGACTGCGGGCCGTCGAGCTCGACCCTGAAGACAAGTATCGGCCGGGAGATGTTCTTCACCTGCTGTTCGCCCGCGTCGACGAAACGGACGCCGATGTCCTCACGGACCTGCTCGCGCACCGTGCCGGAGATGGCGATGCCGCCGGGCGCGGCGAGTGCCTCGAGGCGG
This sequence comes from Burkholderiales bacterium, assembly GCA_024641225.1. GTDB lineage: Bacteria > Pseudomonadota > Gammaproteobacteria > Burkholderiales > Burkholderiaceae_F > JADJWR01. The sequence continues at coordinate 2,572 of JAHEDN010000261.1, forward strand.
GCGGCGACGTTCACACCGGTGCCGGCGATGTCGTGCTCGTCGACCAGGATGTCGCCGAGGTTGATTCCGATGCGGTGATCGATGCGCTGGTCCGCGGGCAACCCGAGGTTGCGCCGCGCCATGGTCCGCTGGATCTCGACTGCGGCGGCCAGCGCAGACGCGGCGCTGGGGAACTCGACGAGGATGCCGTCGCCGACGGTGCGCACGATGCGGCCGCCTTGGCCCCGCACTGCCGGATCGGTGACCTCGGCACGGATCTCGCGCAGTCGCGCGTGCGTGCCGGCCTCGTCGTGCTCCATCAGCCGGCTGTAGCCGGCGACGTCGGCGATCATCACGGCCGCGAGACGGCGCGTCGAGGACGTGCTCATAGACTGGCTGCCTGCTGTGCCCGAAAGACTCGCCCCAGCGGCGGCCTTCGGGCTCCTGCGCTCCCGGTGCAACGATCGCCGGCATCCTTCCCCTCCGGGAACGCGCCGTCGCTTCGTCGTCTCTGTCTTGTGCCAGGCAGTCTAACCAGCGCGGGCCGCGCCGCGGAAGCGGTCCGTTTGCTCCTGGGCTAACTTCGGGGCATGGCCAAGCGACGCGCGTCGAAGAGTGCAGAGGTCGAGAACGCCGATCACGCGGCGCCGCGAGTGCGCGAGCACGATTCGCCGCTCGTCCGCGGCCTGCTGATTTCCGCCGGCGCAGTCTGCGTCGTGCTCGGCGTGATCGGCATCTTCCTGCCGCTGCTGCCGACTACGCCACTGATGCTGCTGGCAGCAGCGTGTTTCGCGCGTTCGTCGCGCCGCTTTCACGACTGGCTGCTCGCCAATCGCACGTTCGGCCCGTTGATCCGCGAATGGGAGAAGCATCGGTCGATCCCGCGGCGCACCAAGCTGACCGCGATCGGCCTGATGTCCCTGACCCTCGGCGTATCGATCGTCTTCTTCGTCAAGCCGACATGGCTGCAGGCACTGCTCGCAGTGTTCGGCGTGCTGCTGGCAATCTGGCTGTACCGGATTCCGTCTCGCGAAGACTGACGCTCACTGACCTCGCTCGCGCAGACGCGCCAGCCGCTGCGGCTCGTTCTTCACCAGCCAGGCATCCTTGCCCAGTTCCTCGGCCGCGCGCCGGAAGTAGGGTTTCGCCTCGTCGGGCTTGCCGGTGACTTCCAGCAGTTCGGCCAGTTCCTCGAAGACGAAGCCGTCCAGGCTTCCCGCCGCTGCCCACTCCTTCTCGAGCGAGCGCTGCACCGCCAGCGCTTCGTCATAGCGACCCAGCGAACGCAGGCAACGGGCGACCGACCAGCGGGCGATCCGCCCCTGCGGCTGCCTGCCGGTGGCGAGCCAGGCGGCTTCGGCCTCGCGGAAAATGGCCAGCGCCTCTGAATACCGGCCTGCGTCGTGCAGGTTCCACGCGTGGTTGTTCAGCAGAGCCGGCAGCAACCCGCGCGCCTTTGGGTCGCTCGAGCGACGCGCCAACTCGACGCCGCGGCGCGTCCAATCGGCGCCTTCCGGACCCGCGACGACGATCGGCACCATGTGCGCCGCATCGACGGCGAGCCCGTCGAGCCCATTGGCCGAAGCAATCGTCCAGGCCTCGATGAACAGCGGCTTGGCGCGTTCCTTGTCTCCCGCCGAGTTGTAGCTGCGGCCGCGCTCGAGCAGATAGCGCGCGCGGGGCGCCGGGCCGGCCGAGGTCAGCTGTCCCTCGACCTCGTCGAGCAGCTTGTGCGCCTGTGCGAAATCGCCGCGCAGGCTGAAGGTGCGGGCGATCTGGGTCAGCAGTTCGAGGCGGTCGTCGCCCTGCGCCTCTACGAGCAGGCCGCGGAAGCGCGCCTCGCTTGCGGCAGGGTCGGAGTACTCCCAGTACGGATCGATATCCATGGCCCAGACGACTGCAGTGGCTAAGGTGGTGGCGAGGACGAAGGCGACTGTCCAGCGCATGCCCAGCCACATCGTCCTCATCGCGGCGAGCGATGGTTCACGTCGACGAGCCGCCGGCCGGCGGGCGCGCCGGGCGCTGCTGCGCCGGACCCTCCTCGATGTCGAACCTGAACTCGCGGATCAGCTGGCCGTCGATGTACACGCGCATCGCGTGCGCGCCGAGCGGATCGCCGGGCGCGTAGCGCCACTCGTTGGCAACGAAGCCCAGCCGCGTCGGAATGATCCTTTCGGTGACTGCCGTTTTCCGGTCGGGCGAGATCGTGTAGATGCCCATCGCCTCGCCCGGTCCCCATGTCGGCGGCGGGACCGGCAGTTCGAATTCCTCGCGCCAGAC
>JAHEDN010000262.1:0-568 GCA_024641225.1 Burkholderiales bacterium
CGGTCTGGGCTGCGAGCGCAATCAGCTCGGCGGCCTGCTGACCGAAGAAAACCTGCAGACCGGTCCGCGGCTACACACTTTCGTCATGCAGGATGCCGGCGGCACGCGCAGGACGATCGAGGCCGGCGTGGCGGCCGTGCGGGAACTGCTGCCCGAGGCCAACCGGGTGAAGCGCGAGACCGTGCCAGCCAGCCACCTCACCGTCGGCCTGCAGTGCGGCGGCTCGGACGGCTTTTCCTCGATCACGGCCAACCCGGCGCTCGGCGCCGCCGTCGACCTGCTGGTTCGCCACGGCGGTACCGGCATCCTTTCGGAGACGCCGGAGATCTACGGCGTCGAACACACGCTGACGCGACGCGCGGTGTCACGCGAGGTCGGCGAGAAGCTGGTCGAGCGGATCCGCTGGTGGAAGGACGAGTACTCGGTGGGCCGCGACGTGCAGATCAATGGCAAGGTGAGCCCGGGCAACCAGGCCGGCGGGCTGGCCAACATCTTCGAGAAATCGCTCGGCTCGTCGATGAAGGGCGGCACCGGGCCGCTGATGGAGGTCTACCGGTACGCCGAACCG
>JAHEDN010000262.1:578-4828 GCA_024641225.1 Burkholderiales bacterium
TACGACCCAGTGTCCGCCACGGGCCAGGTCGCCGGCGGAGCGAATCTGATTGCCTTCACGACCGGCCGCGGCTCGATGTTCGGCGCCAAGCCGGTGCCGTCGATCAAGCTCGCCACGAACACGCCGATGTTCCGCCACCTCGAAGAGGACATGGACATCAACTGCGGCGAGGTGCTCGACGGCACCGCGACGATCGACGAAATGGGCCGGCGCATCTTCGAGCTGATGCTGCGTACCGCCTCGGGTCAGCCGTCGAAGAGCGAACTGCTCGGCCTCGGCGACCACGAGTTCGTGCCGTGGCAGATCGGCATCATGAGTTGAGCGCGCCGCTTTCCTTGACGCGAGGTCTGCCGCCGGAAAGGAGCCGATCCGGTCCTCTGCGCAGCTAGGCGGGTGCCGCCTTCCGTGGCTCCCGGCGCAGCAGTTGCAGCACGATCGCCAGCACCACGCAGCCAAAGCCGACGATGTCGCTCATCGCGCCTGGCAGCACGAGCGCGAAGCCGGCAACGATAAGCAGCAGACGTTCGACGAAAGTGGTGCGCTTGAATGCCCAGCCCTGGAAGCCGGCGGCGATCGAGGCAATGCCGACGGCCGCGGTGAACGTGATCCATGCGATCGACCACCAGTCGGCGTTCGCCAGGCTCTTCACCGAGCCCATCAGCAGCAGTCCCTGACCGGCGGGTTCGAGCACGAACATGAACGGCAGCAGGAACGCCGGCACCGTGTACTTCCAGCACTGCAGCGTCGTCTTGTACGGATCCCCGCCGGTGATCGCGGCGGCGGCAAACGGCGACAGCGCGGTGGGCGGCGAGACCTCCGACAGCACGGCGTAGTAAAAGATGAACATGTGCGCGGCGAAATCCGGAACGCCGAGCTTGATCAGCGCCGGCGCGGTGATCACCGCGCAGATGATGTAGCTTGCCGTCACCGGCACCGCCAGGCCGACGATCCATACCACCAGCGCGGTGAAAATGGCGGTCAGCAGCAGCGAGCCCCCGGCGTAATCGATGACGATGCCGCTGAACTTCAGACCGAGCCCGGTCAGCGTCACCACGCCGACGATGATGCCGGCGCCGGCACAGGTCGCCGCCACGTTGACCACACCGATCGAGCCTCCCTCGAGCGCCTTCATCAGGCCCGAGTTGTAGAAGCCCTTGATCCACGGCAGCCGCCCGCGGAACCAGTCGTAGGGGATGAGCGCGCAGTCCCGGTGCAGGAAACTGGTGATCAACGTCACGATCGTGGCGTAGAACACCGACAGCACCGGGGAGTAGCCCATCAGCATGAAGGCGACGATCGACACCAGCGACAGGAAGTGGAACCAGTACCGCTTGGCGAGGTTCCACGCCGTATCGACCTTGGCGATCACCGCCTCGTGCATGCCGTACTTGCTCGCGTCGATCTGCACCATCAGGAACAGCGCGAAATAGAACAGCAGCGTCGGAATCACCGCCATCAGGATCACGTCGAGATACGAGATCTTCAGGAACTCGGCGATCAGGAAGGCCGCCGCGCCGAGCACCGGCGGCGAGATGATCGCGCCCAGCCCGCCGGCGGCGAGAAGTCCGCCGGCAGCGTTCTTCTCGTAGCCCGCCTTGGCGAGCATCGGGTAAGCGACCGAGCCGATGGTCACCGTGGTGGCCACCCCCGATCCGGACGGGCCGCCGAGCAGGAAGGACGACAGCACCACCGTGCGGCCGACGCCGGTCGGCTTGCCGCCCATTGCCGAGAAAGAGAAGTCGATGAAGAACTTGCCGGCGCCGGAAAACTGGAGAAACGCGCCGAAGATCGTGAACAGGATGATCAGCGACGACGACACGTCGACCGCCACGCCGTAGATCCCCTCAAGCGTCATGTACATGTGGCCGACCAGGCGGCCGACTTCGTAGCCCTTGTGCGTCCACGGCGCCGGCAGGTACGGGCCGAACAGCGCATAGGCGATGAAGCAGGAGGTGACGATCGGCATGATCCAGCCGTTGGTCCGCCGCATCGATTCCATGACCAGCACGATCAACGCGACGCCGAAGGCGATGTCGGTCGAATTCGGCAGCGTGTTGCGGTCGGTAAAGTCATCACCGCCGTGGATCAGGTAGGCGACGATCGCGAAGGACGCCAGCACCGTCAGCCAGTCCCACCACATGATGCGGTGGCGGAAGCGCTTGGCCACCGGAAACGCAATGAAGCACAGTGCCAGGATCATCGACACGTGCAGCGGCCGCAGCGTCTGGGTCGGGACGATCTCGTAGGCCGCGTAAAGGTGAAACAGCGACACCGCCACGGCGGCGAGCGTCAGGAAGACGCCGAGCGCGCCTTTCAGCTTGTTGGCGTGCCCCTCCTCCTCCTCGATGAACTCCTCGGCGCGCGCCAGCGCCTCCTCACTGACTTCGACATCAGGCGGGTGCTGCAGATGCGAGTGTTCGTTGCTCACGTCGACCCCTGTCGGGTGCTACGCAAAAAGCCCCGCTGGCGCGCTGCGCGGAAGACGATCTTCCGCGCCGCGGCCGACGGGGCCTGACGATGGAGAAGCGAAGGTCAGTTGACCTTGACGCCCTTCTCGGCAAAGTACTTCGCGGCGCCCGGATGGAACGGCACCGGCGTGGCCGCCGCCTTCTGGTTCTCGAGCTTGAAGTTGGCCGCCTCCTTGTGCACGGCGATCAGGTCGTCGCGCTTTTCGAAGATGGTCTTGACGATGTTGTAGGCGGTCTTCTCGTCCATGTTCTCGTTCGCGACGAGGATGTTCATCACCGTGGCCTGCTTGTTGTCGGCGTCCATTCCGCTGTACGTGGTTTTCGGAATCGCGTCCTCGACGTAGAGGTTGCCCCACTTCTTGTTCATCGCCGGCACCAGGTCGGCATGGTCGATCATCTTGATCTTGGTGCCTGGTGTGGCGGCAAGATCGGTCACCGCCGCGGTCGGCAGGCCGCCGACCCAGAAGAAGGCGTCGATCTTGCGGTCCTTCACCGCATTGACCGACTCGGCCACGCCGAGACGCTCTCGCGTCACGTCCTTGTCCTTGTCCAGGCCCGCGGCCTCAAGAACGCGGAAGGCCATCACTTCGGTTGCGCTGCCCGGCGAGCCCGTCGACACGCGCTTGCCCTTCAGGTCGGTGATCTTGCTGATCCCGGTGCCCTCGACCGTCACCACGTGCATGCGGTTCGGATACAGGATCATCAAAGTGCGCAGCGGCACCTTGTTGCCGGCGAACTTCTGTTCGCCCTTGTAGGCGTCCTGAGCCGCATCGACCATCGACAGGCCGATGTACGGCTTGCCGGTTGCAATCAGCCTCAGGTTGTCCACCGAGCCGCCGGTCACCTCGGCGGTGGCCTGCATGCCAGGGACGTATTTCGACAGCGCGGCGGCAATGCCCCCGCCCATGGGGTAATAGACACCGCCGGTACCGCCGGTGCCGATCGAGATGTTCTGCGCCAGTGCCGTCGTCGCCAGGCCGGTGCAGAAAGCCGCGACTGCGGCGGTAAGGAATCGATTCACGTTGTCCCCTCCTACTTGATGTTTACACGCGATTCAGCAGTATTGCCTCGGCTCTGCCACCGATGCTCTGTCAGTTTACCCTTCAGGGTACGCAGTGACATGGGCGGCCCTCAAAATCATGGCGCGGGGTTTCGTCAGCGTGGTGCCATTGCTCGAACAGCGGGCTCCCGCGGCAAAGTTCCCATGCCGACCCGCTTACGGAGCCGCCTACGTGTCTTCACAGATCATTCGGCCCCCTTGCCGCGCCGCACGTTGCCGCTTGGGCGCCAAGGCGCCGACGGAAGCCGGCCACTACACTGGCGCCGTCATGTCGTCGGCGAAGTCCATGAGCCTCAGCGTCACCCCGCGACCTTGGGCCAGTAGCGGCGTAGTTCGGGACGGGTCCGCCGGTCTGGTGTCCGAAGTGCGCCGAGCATCAGGGCAAGGAGAGACCGCTTGACCGCGCGGTCGAAATCCCCCGACCCTCTCCGGCCGAGGTTGGGGCGGGTCATGCGCCGCGAATTCCTTTCGGCGATCGGCTGAATTCCGACTGGCGGGACCGCGTGAACGCTTCGCGCCAGCTGGTGCTCGATCTGTTGCAGCGGGCGACGCCGACGCTGGATAACTTCGTCGTCGGACGCAATGCCGAGGCCGTTGAGATGCTCAGGCGGCTGGCCGCCGGTGCGGCACGCGAACGCATCATCTACCTTTGGGGCGACCGCGGCAGCGGCCGCAGTCACCTGCTGCAGGCACTTGCCGCTGTGGCGGGAGCCAGCGACTGG
>JAHEDN010000263.1 GCA_024641225.1 Burkholderiales bacterium
CCAGTTCGCGGTACTGGGCCAGGGCGAGACGAACGCCACCGCCGAGCTTCTTGATGACCTTGGTCTGCGCCGCACCACCGACGCGCGACACCGAGATGCCGGCGTTGATGGCGGGACGGATGCCCGCGTTGAACAGGTCGGTCTCCAGGAAGATCTGGCCGTCGGTGATCGAGATGACGTTGGTCGGCACGAAGGCGGTGACGTCGCCGGCCTGCGTTTCAATGATCGGCAGCGCGGTCAGCGAGCCCGTCTTGCCCTTGACCTCGCCGTTGGTGAACTTCTCGACGTAGTCCTCGTTCACGCGAGCGGCGCGCTCGAGCAGCCGCGAGTGAAGGTAGAACACGTCGCCCGGATACGCCTCGCGACCCGGCGGACGGCGCAGCAGCAGCGAGACCTGGCGATACGCCCAGGCCTGCTTGGTCAGGTCGTCGTAAATGATCAGCGCATCCTGGCCGCGATCGCGGAAGTACTCGCCCATCGTGCAACCCGAGTACGGCGCGATGTACTGCATCGCCGCCGACTCGGAGGCCGAGGCCGCGACGATGATCGTGTAGGCCATCGCGCCGGTTTCTTCGAGCTTGCGCACCACATTGGCGATCGTCGAGGCCTTCTGCCCGACCGCCACGTAGATGCAGATCAGATCCTTGCCCTTCGAGTTGATGATCGTGTCGACCGCCACCGCGGTCTTTCCGGTCTGGCGGTCGCCGATGATCAGTTCGCGCTGGCCGCGGCCGATCGGCACCATCGCGTCGATGGCCTTCAGCCCCGTCTGGACCGGCTGCGACACGGACTTTCGTTCGATCACGCCCGGTGCGACCTTCTCGATCACGTCGGTCATCTTGGCGTTGACCGGCCCCTTGCCGTCGATCGGCTGGCCGAGCGAGTTGACGACGCGGCCGATCAGTTCCGGCCCGATCGGCACCTCCAGGATGCGGCCAGTCGACTTGACCGTGTCGCCCTCGCGGATGTGCTCGTAGTCGCCCAGAATCACCGAGCCGACGGAATCACGCTCGAGGTTCAGCGCCAGGCCGAAGGTATCGCCGGGAAACTCGAGCATCTCGCCCTGCATCACGTCCGACAGGCCGTGAACGCGGCAGATTCCGTCGGTTACCGTGACGACGGTCCCCTGGGTGCGGATGTCGGCCGAGACGCCGAGACCCTGGATGCGACTCTTTAGCAGTTCGCTGATTTCGGACGGGTTCAGTTGCATGACCAGACTCCAGATTCGAAAACTATGCGGTGAGCAGCGAGTGCATCCTCGCCAGGCGCGCCTTGACGGTGTCGTCGAGCACGTGGTCGCCCACGCTGACGCGGACGCCGCCGATCAGCCCCGGATCGACCTTCACTTCGGGGATCAGCTTCAGCCCGAACTTGCGCGCCAGGCTCCACAGCAGGTCCTTGACCTGCTCATCGGACAGTGGCAGCGCACTCTCGATCAGGCAGTCCGCCTGACCCTCGGCCGTGTTCTTCATCGCGCGGAACTGCCGCGCCACCTCAGGCAGCGCTGCGAGCCGGCCGTTGTCGACCACCAGCTTTAGGAAGTTCTCCGCGGCGATCGGCAGCGGCGACTTGATCAAACCGCGGACGAGCCCGTAGACCTGCTCCGCACCAAGGTTGGGATCGCCGACCACCTGCGCCACTTCCGAATGCTGGGCAACGGCCGCCATTTCGGCCACCATAGTCAGCCACTGATCGAGAACGCCCGTCGCCGACTTGTCGCTCGACGCCGCCGCAAACAACGCCTCGGCATAGGGACGGGCGATCGTGGAGAGCTCGGCCATGACTACAGCCGGCCTTTGAGCTGGGACAGCAGATCGGCGTGCACCTGCGCGTTGACCTCGCGCCGCAGGATCTGCTCCGCACCGGCGACGGCCAGCGCCGCAACCTGATCGCGCAGCGTCGCCTTGGCGCGCTGCATTTCCTGCTCGGCTTCCTGCTGGGCGGCAACGATCAGGCGGTCGCCCTCGGCCTTGGCCTGCGCCTTGGCCTCGTCGACCAGCGCCTGAGCGCGCTTTTCCGTCTCGGCCACGATCGCCTGCGCGCGGGCGCGGGCGTCGGCTTCGATCTGCGCGGTCTTCCGCTGCGCGTCGGCCAGGCTCTGGTTGCCGGCTTCGGCGGCCTTCAGCCCGTCGGCGATCTTCTTGCGACGCTCGTCGAGCGAACCGACCAGCGGTGGCCAGATGTACTTCATCGTGATCAGCGCGCCGACCAGAAACACGACGAGCTGCAAAAACAGCGCGGAATTGATGTTCATGACGTCACCCGGATGGAGCCGGACGGGCCGCGAGGGCCCGCCGGCGACTTGAGTCCGTTTTCCGGAAGCGGCCGGCCACTCAGCCGGCGAACGGGTTGGCGAACGCGAACATCATCGCGATACCGACGCCGATCAGGAACGCCGCGTCGATCAGGCCGGCGAGCAGGAACATCTTGGTCTGCAGCGTGTTCATCAGCTCGGGCTGACGGGCCGCGGATTCGATGTACTTGCCACCCATGATGCCGATGCCGATGCAGGCACCGATAGCGCCCAGGCCGATGATCAGACCGCAGGCCAGGGCAACGAATGCGACGTTGGTCATTTTGCAGACTCCTCGTTGGAAATGGGATCTAGGTGCGAAGCGAAAAACCGTCAATGACCCTCGTGCGCCTGCCCGATGTAGACCAGCGTCAGCATCATGAAGATGAAGGCCTGCAGGAGCACGATCAGGATGTGGAACAGCAGCCAACCGGTACCGGCGATCACGTGGCCGAGCGCCAGCAGCAACGAGCCGTCGGCGCGGAACGCCCACGTGCCGCCCAGCAGCGCGATCAGGAAGAACAGCAGCTCGCCCGCGTACATGTTGCCGAAAAGCCGCATGCCGAGTGAGGCCATCTTGGCCAGGTACTCGATCAGGTTGAGCAGGAAATTGAACGGCCACAGCAGCGGATGCGCGCCGAAGGGCGCGGTGAACAGCTCGTGGATCCAGCCGCCGAAGCCCTTGATCTTGATGCCGTAGTAAATCATCAGCAGCAGCACGCCCAGCGACATGCCGATCGTGCCGTTCACATCTGCGGTAGGCAGCGGGCGCAGATACTCGATGTGGAAGACGTTGTGCGCGATCCAAGGAAACAGATCGACCGGGATCAGGTCGATCGCATTCATGAAGACGACCCAGATGAAGACCGTGATCGCCAGAGGCGCGATGAACGTGCGGTCGCCGTGCACGATCGACTTGCTCTGCTCTTCGACGAACTCGACGATCATCTCGACGAAAGCCTGGAAGCGGCCGGGCACTCCGACGGTGGCGGTGCGCGCGGCGCGATGAAGCATGAACAGCGTCAGCGCCAGGCAGGCGACCGAGAAGACGATCGTGTCGATGTTGACGACCGAGAAGTCGACGATGAACTTCTGCTTGGCCGTCGACAGGTGCGTCAGGTGATGGACGATGTACTCGGTGGCTGTCGGAGCCTGGCTGGTCGCCATGGTGTTCTTCCGTTGTTCAACGCCAGATCAGGGCGATGAAATAACTCTTCAGTGTCACGATGACCGCAGCGATCATCGCTAGCCAAACCAGATCCCGATAAGCCCAGGCGACCAGCGCCAGCAGCGCGACCGTCGAGGCGACCTTCAAGAACTCCCCCACGAAAAACGTTGCCGCACTCGTCCCCTGCGGACGCCGAGCCGCCGCGGCGAGCCGCAGCGCGAACAGGCCGTTGGGCACCACGCACGCCGCGCCGCCGGCAAGGGCGGACCAGGCCGCTGCTGTCCCGCCCAGCGCCCAGGCCCCCAGAGTGACCGACAGCGCAGCGATGCCCTGCAGGAGAACCACGCGAAACATCGACTTGCTCCGGACCCGCCCCGGCTCTCCCCGTGGGGACCGCTCCTGCTGCGCAACGAATTCCGTAAAGCCCGCGGATTCTACGAGCCGGGTCAAGGGCGGGTCAAATTTAGGTTGCAGCGCAACAACCCGCTCGCCTGAACCCGAACGTGCGACGTTGGCGCAATCAGTTCTGCCGGCAGCTCAGCCCTTCAGCCGCGCCAGGATTCCGTCGAGTTGATCAAGCCCGGAAACCTGGATCACCACCCGCCCCTTGCCGCGGGCATCGACCCTCAGGTGCACCGTGGCGGCGAGGGCATCGGACAGTTCTTCCTCCAGGCGCTCGATGTCGCGGCCGCGGCTCGGTGCAGTTCTCCCGGCAGCCGACTGCGCGCGCTGTGAGCGCGCCACGAGCGCCTCGGCCTCACGTACCGAGAGTCCCTTGAGCACGATCTGATGCCCCAGCTGGACCTGGGTGGCGGCATCGACGGCGAGCAGCGCGCGTGCGTGGCCCATGTCGAGCCGTCCGCCCATCAGCATTTCCTGCACGGGCGCGGCGAGGTTCAGCAGGCGCAGCAGGTTGGAAGTCGCGCTCCGCGAGCGGCCGATCGCTGCGGCAGCCTGCTCGTGCGTGAAATCGAATTCGCGAACCAGCCGCTGTACCCCCTGCGCCTCTTCGAGCGGATTCAGGTCTTCGCGCTGGATGTTCTCGATCAGCGCCATAGCCAGTGCCGCATCGTCTGGCACGTCGCGGATGGTGACCGGCACCTCGGACAGCCCTACCATCTGAGCCGCGCGGAAGCGGCGCTCGCCGGCGATGATTTCGTAGCGTTCGCCACCGACCGGCCGGACCAGGATCGGCTGGATGACTCCCTGCGCGCGAATCGAATCGGCCAGCTCGGCCAGCGCCTCGGCATCCATGCGCGTTCGCGGCTGGTAACGGCCCGTCTGGAGATGGCTTATCGGCAGTTGCAGCGGGCCGGTCGTGGCCGCGCCTTGCGGCTCCGAGCCG
>JAHEDN010000011.1 GCA_024641225.1 Burkholderiales bacterium
CGATCACACAGGGCCCGCAACCGAAAGCGCGAACACGGCTCGCTCGAAAAAGCTCGTCGAGGCATCGCCATGGTGCCGACCTCCGATCGCAACGACCGACCGACCCGCCGACGCCTCGCCGGCCGGCCTGCGGCCTCAGGACATCGTGGCTGGCCATGCATGGCTGGGCTCGGAACGGTACGCGAACACCGACTCGTGTTCCTTATTACCCTAACAGATGCTAGGCTGCATTTTGCCTAGCGATCGTTCGGTAGGCAAGCCGAGAAGGATCGGCCTTTCATCCCAAATCACTGATACTCGGAAAGAGGAAGTCATGGACCCTTCAGCGCATCAAGACCTGACGCGAAAGCGTCGTCCCTCGTTGGCTGCTTCGTTGGGTTGCCTGCTTGCTGTCGGATGGCTCGGCATGGTCGCACCGGCTCAGGCGCAGGACGTCATCACGTTCGGTGCAGCGCTTTCGTTGACTGGCAAGACGGCGACCGAAGGCCGACTGGTCAAGGAGGGCTACGACCTCTACGTCAAGTACATCAATCAGAAAGGTGGTATCAAGGTCGGCGACAAGACCTACAAGGTCGCCATCAAGTACTACGACGACCAGAGCGACCCGTCTACCTCGGCCAAGCTGTTTGAGAAGCTGATTCTTGAAGACGGAATCAAGCTGCTGCTCGGACCCTATTCCAGTGGCATCACCTTGTCGGCAAGCGCGGTCGCAGAGAAGTACCGCGTACCCATGGTTGTCGCCCACGCCGCTGCGCCGGCTGTCTACGATCGTGGCTTCAAGTTCCTGTTCGGAACGCTGACCTCTATCGACTACTACACCGCGGACATGATCAAGCTGGCGGCCGCTGCGACGCCGCGTGGACAGCGCGTCGCACTGTTCAACGAGAACACGCTGGCCTTCCAGCAAGGCATAGACGCAGCCGCCAAACAGGCGCAGGCCGCCGGCCTCGAGGTTGTCTACAAGGAGGCGTATCCGTCCGGCACCAAGGATTTCGCACCTGTCATCACCGCGATCAAGAGCAAGAATCCCGATGTGCTTATCGCAGGAGGCTACACGGGCGACATGATCGTGCTCGCCCGCCAGGTGGCAGAACAGGGCCTCACGCTCAAGATGTTCGGGTTTGTGCTCGGGCCGACGCTCCCCGGTTTTATCGAGACGCTTGGTCCGAAAGCCGACTACGTGCTCGAGCCGATTCAGTGGTCCGCGAACATGCCATGGAAGGATGAAATATTCGGCTGGACGGCGGCTGAGTTCGCGGACATCTGCAAGAAGGAGACGGGCCATGTCTGCGACTACCACCCTCCGCAATCGGCAGCCGCCCTCGAGGTCTACCAACGTGCGCTGGAAAAGGCCGGAACGACGGATCCTGAGAAGGTTCGTGACGCCATTGCGCAGACGAATCTGAAATCGTTCTACGGCTCGGTGCGGTTCAACGAGAAGGGCCAGAACGTCGCCAAGGGCATGTCGGTGGTTCAGATCCAGAACGGCAAGCCGGTCGTGATCTATCCGGCTGAGGGTGCGCAGGGCAAGTTGATCTACCCGATCCCGGCGCGTTGACCGTTCGCGAGGTGGGCGGCGGAGGCGCCGCCCGGCCCCGCATGCTCGACCACCGGTGCACCAACTGGCGAGACTGCGTGGCCCATTGACGGGCAGTTAGCTTCAGCGGGACTGCACGTTCCGGGTTGAAGTGGTGGCCGCTTGCGCGCTTGCTGGCCACGCATCGATCCGCCTTGGGAACTGGAGGCAAAGAATCTCGCAGCCGCCCGGGCCCGCCTTGGCGGCGAGCGGCTTCTCGTCGGCGGTGGCGAAAACGCAGGAATGCGGTGGCAGCGGTTCGCCGACCGCAGGTTTCAGCGTGCCGGCAAGAACCACCCAATACTGGCCGCCGCCGCCGCTTGGGTCAGGCGCATCGACAACCTTGCCCGGGGGCAACCTATACTGCCAGGCTCCGAGCCCGTCGGTCGAAGATTCCAGGAGTGCGATGCACGACGCGCATGTTGCGCCCGTCAAGTCTTCGGCGGAGGCAACCGGCACCGGGCCTGCGTAAGCCTGCCGTGGCTTGCCTCGCGCGGCCCGCAACTCGGCCATGGCTCCGGGGAGGAAGCGCGCGCCAGGATCCCAGGCGTCGCGCAGCGTGAAGAAGTGGAGGCCGTCGCGCTCTGCGCAAACGGGCCCGTATGCAGAATATGCGTTCGCGTAGTGGACAAGCACGCTCTCGACTTCGTGCCTTCCAATGCGACCGTTGCCAGCGATGAAGACCTGGAACTGATTGGCCCGATGGAAATGCTGGCCAAGTACGGCGCTTGGATCCAACTCGATCAGAAAGGCCACTGGATACAGTGCCGCTGATTCGGGCGCCGTGACGCCCGGCATGCAAGCCACCCCTTTGACCCCTGCGTCCGTTCCGATGAAGGTCGTGCGCCAGAATCCGGTTCCCTCGGCCTGATCGCGCTTGCGGGTCAGGGCCGCCCGGGTGCTCGACGCCTCGATGATCATCGATCGCAGCCTGAGGGCGCTAGAAGGGGTCTCGACCGGCCGCTGCCGCCAGGCTCGTGATGCCGGGTCGGGGCGGAGAGGAATGCGAGTCCAACGGCGGTCGCGTAACCATCGATCGTTGAGGTGCCATCGGCTGGTCCTGTGCCGAAGTATCGGGCGGTAGATGTGGTCGCTGCAACCGGCACCGGGAGCGAGTTCCGGAGCGACCCGGCTGAACCAATCAGAACTTCTGCGGCCGGAACACGCCGACATCGGTGGTGAACAGCGTCAGCGCGTAGTTCGGCGCATAGCTGGCGAGCACGTGCTGCGCCAGCCGCCCGGCCACCGCTTCGTCGCAGATCACCTTCATCTCGATCGAGCGGTCGGCCTCCCAGCGGGCCTCGCGCTCCCCTCGCTCGCCGCCGCCGCGCACGTCGGTGATGGTGTAGCCGTGCACGCCGAAGGTGCGAGCGTCGCGGATAAGTTTCTTCTCCAGCGCCGCCTCTCCGATGATGACCAGCAGCTTCTTCGCGTGCGTTTGCATCACGAGCCTCCTATCCAGCGCGCGTACTGCACGTACACGGGGATGCCCACGAAGATGTTGAACGGGAACGTGACGCCGAGCGAGACGCCGATCGACAGCGCCGGATTCGCCTCCGGCACCGCGATGCGCATCGCCGTGGGCGCCGCGATGTAAGAGGCGCTGGCCGCGAGCGTGGCGAGCAGCGCGCAGCCGCCCGTCGACAAGCCAACGACGTGCCCGACCAGCGCGCCGAGCGCGCCGAGGACGAGGGGCGCGCCGAGTCCGAAGGCAACCAGGAACGGCCCGGCGCGCTTCAGGTCGCCGATGCGGCCGCCTGCCACCAGCCCCATCTCGAGCAGGAACAGCGCCAGAACGCCCTTGAATAGATCGCTGAACAGCGGCGCGATCGGCTTGATGCCGTCGGGGCCGACCAGCGTGCCTATGGCCAGCCCGCCGAGCAGCAGCAGCACGCTCTTGCCGAAGATCACCTCGTGCGCCAGCGCACCCCAGGCGATGCGCTGCTCGCCACCGGCGCGCATCAGCACGATGCCGACGACGATGCCGGGCGCTTCCATCAGCGCGACGATGAGTGGCATGTAGCTCTCGGTGCTGATCTCTTGCGCGGAGAGAAAGCTTGCCGCGACGGCGAAGGTCACCACCGACACCGAGCCGTAGTGCGCCGCGATCGACGCGGCATCGGCGCGACCAAGTTTTCCCGCCGAGCGGAGCACCGGAAACACGAGCAGCGGGATCGCCGCGCCAAGCGCGATTGCCGCGAATGCCTGCGGCAGCACCGTGGCAAGAGGCTGCTGGGCCAGCTGAACGCCGCCCTTCAGGCCGATGGCGAGCAGCAGATAGACCGCGAGCGCGTCGTAAATCGCCTCGGGCAGGCGAAGGTCGCTCTTCGCGATGCGCGCGATCAGTCCGAGAAGGAAGAAGAGGACGACCGGGTCCATAGGGATCAGGGGCCGGCCGCTCGTCGCAGCAGCGCATCGATCGTCACCAGCGCCGACTCGAGAGTGAACTCGTCGCGTTCGATCGCCTCGACCACCGCAGCAACGGGACGCCGCTCGATCGCCGCAACCTCGCCGTCCTGGTTGCGCAGTTCCGTTTCTTCGGGCAGCACGGCGTCGAAGACTTGCACGATTTCCGACTGGAAGCCTTCGGGCACGCGGCGCGTAGCGTGAACCCGGCTGCCTCGAACGAGCGCGATCGGAGCAAGGTCGAGACCCGCCTCTTCCTGAGCTTCGCGCCGCAATGCCTCTTCTTCACTCTCGCCAGCCGGCACCATGCCGCCGACCAGGTTGTCCCACAGCCCGGGATCGATCTGCTTGTGTTCGGCTCGCCGCGCGACGATCAGATCGCCTGCCGGCGTGAAGGCGTTCAGGTGCACCGCGGTGGTGGTGATGCCGAGCGTCCGGCAGGCCGCTCGCTCGACCGTGGCAATGGGCGCCGCGTCAGGGGCCGGCCGCACGTCGAGCGGTTCGTCGCGCCAGCCGCACAGCAGGCCCGCGTCGCGCAGTCGCAGCGCGCAGTCGTGAAGCAGGGCGCTGCGCCGTCCTGCGTCGAGTCCGTCGTCGAGAAGGAGCAGGCGGAAATCGGTCAGCGTGAAATGCGGCGTGCCCGAGGCGAGAAAGCTCGCCACTTCCGGACTGGCCACGCCGACTTCGGCGCCGGCGATCACGACGGGCAGCCAGTCGCGCGGTGGCGCCTGCTGCGCGCGCACCAGCAACCGTGCCCGAAGCGAGTGCAGCCGCAAGGCGTCGCTCAAGCGCGCTCCTCGGGCCGCATATGCGGAAACAGGATCACGTCGCGGATGCTCGGCGCATCCGTCAGCAGCATGATGAAGCGGTCGACCCCGACCCCGCAGCCGGCCGTCGGCGGCATGCCGTACTCGAGCGCACGGACGAAGTCGGCGTCGTAGTACATGGCTTCCTCGTCGCCGGCCTGGCGCGCCTTGACCTGCTGAGCGAAGCGCGCGGCCTGGTCCTCGGGGTCGTTCAGCTCCGAGAAGCCGTTGGCCATCTCACGGCCGGCGATGAAAAGCTCGAAGCGCTCGGTGACCTCCGGCCGGGCGTCGGAGGCACGCGCCAACGGCGAGACTTCGACCGGGTAGTCGACGATGTAGGTCGGCTGCGTGAGCTTGCTCTCGGCCACTTCCTCGAACAGCGCCAGTTGCAGCGCGCCGAGGCCGGCTTCTTCGGCATGCGTGCTGCCCAGGCCGCGCAGCTCGCGGTGCAGGTAGTCGCGGTCGGCAAGCTGCGCGCCGCTGTAGCGCGTCGCGTGCTGCCGGATCGCATCGACGATCGTCAGCCGCGCGAACGGCTTGCCGAGGTCGATCTGCCCGCCCTGGTAGGCGAGCATGGCCGAGCCGGTGGCGCGAATGGCGGTCTCGCGCAGCAGTTCCTCGGTGAAGTCCATCATCCACCGCACCTCGTGGTAGGCGGCGTAGAACTCCATCATCGTGAACTCGGGGTTGTGGCGCGGGCTCAGACCTTCGTTGCGGAAGTTGCGGTTGATCTCGAACACCCGCTCGAAGCCGCCGACAACGAGCCGTTTGTGGAACAGTTCCGGCGCGATGCGCAGGAACATGTCGATGTCGAGCGCGTTGTGGTGAGTGACGAATGGCTTCGCCGCGGCGCCGCCGGGAATCACCTGCAGCATCGGTGTTTCGACTTCGAGAAACCCCTGCTCGACCATGAAGGCGCGCATCGCCGCGATCGCGCGGCTGCGGACCATGAACGTGTGCCGTGTCTCCTCGTTCATGATCAGGTCGACGTAGCGCTGCCGGTAGCGCAACTCGCGGTCTTCGAGCCCGTGGAACTTGTCCGGCAGCGGGCGCAGCGACTTCACCAGCAGCCGAAGACCGCGGCAGCGGATCGAAAGCTCGCCCTTCTGGGTCTTGAAGAGCAGCCCGTCGGTGGCCACGATGTCGCCGATGTCCCAGTGCTTGAACGCCTCGTAGGCCTCCGCGCCGATGTCCTCGGGCGTGACGTAGAACTGGATGCGGCCCGATCCGTCGGCGACAGTGGCGAAGCTGGCCTTGCCCATCACCCGCTTGAGCATCATGCGGCCGGCGAGCTTGACCTCGACGCCGGCAGCGGCGATCTCGTCGCGGTCCAGTGCGCCGTACTTCGCCTGCAAGTCGCCGGCGTGGTGCGTGCGGGTGAAGTCGTTCGGGAAAGCCGGGCCGCGCTCGCGCAGCCGGCCTAGCTTGGCGCGCCGATCGGCAATGATCTGGTTGTCGTCCTGGGCAGGCGCGGATTCGGGTTCGCTCATGGCGGGTCTTCTTCTTCAGGTGTCGCGCACGTCGGCGACCGGGTTGGCGCCGAAGTCCGGCCGGGCCAGGTAGGCCAGCACGCGGGCGGCGGCGTCCTCGGCGCTGGCCAGCTGACCACTGGCCTTCAGTTCCTTGAAGCGTGGCTGGTCGGGAAAACCGCTGGCATCTGCGGCCCGCAGGCTCACCTGCATGTCGGTGTCGATCACCCCTGGCGCCAGCGAGACGATCTTTGCCCCGTTCGGTCGCCTTGCCTCGTCCTCCGCCATCACCCGTGACAGGTGGTCGAGGCCGGCCTTGGCAGCGCAGTAGACGGACCAGCCGGCGATCGCGCGCCGTCCGGCTCCAGAGGAGATGTTCAGCACCTTGCGCGCAATGCCCCAGCCGTCGGTGGCGCGCAGGAAGGCTGCCGTCAGCAGTGCCGGCGCCTCGAGCCCGACGCGCAGCGTTGCGGCGGTGGTTTCTGCGTCGGCATCCTGCAGCAGCCCGACGTGGCCAAGCAGCCCGGCGTTGTTAATCAACGCGGCGGTGCCAAGGCGCGCTGCGTCCTGCTTGCGCAACCACGCTTCGAGACGTGCCGCCGCGCCGATGTCGTGCGCAAGGTCGAGGGCCCATTGCTCAAG
This sequence comes from Burkholderiales bacterium, assembly GCA_024641225.1. Lineage (GTDB taxonomy): Bacteria > Pseudomonadota > Gammaproteobacteria > Burkholderiales > Burkholderiaceae_F > JADJWR01. The sequence continues at coordinate 6,900 of JAHEDN010000011.1, forward strand.
CGGCGCGCCGCGCGTCGCGGCCAGCGCCGGCAATGACGCGTCGGGCCGCCGCGAAATGGTGAGCAGCAGCCGGTCGGCGGCGAGAAGCTGGTTGGCCATCGCGCGGCCAAGTCCACGCGAGGCGCCGGTGAGGATGAAAAGATCCATGGTCAGCTCGCCTGCGCGGCGCTCCAGTGGGGATAGTCGTCGATCGTCAGCCCGAAGTGCAGCGTGTCACGCAGTTTGCCGTTGTGATCGCGCTGGTCGAGGCGGCCGACACCTTCTTCGCGCAGGCCGGCGCGGCGCAGTACGTTGGCGCTGGCAGTGTTGTCGGCGTCGCAGGCGGCGTGGATGCGGTTCAGAGCCAGCTGGTCGAACCCCATCCGCACGAGCAGGCGCACGGCCGTTGTCGCGTGGCCACGGCTGCGCGCCGGCGGCAACAGGAAGTAGCCCACTTCCGCTTTCGGCGTGCGCCAGTCGGTCGCATGAAGTCCGGCGCCGCCGAGGTAGTCGTCGCTGGCGCGGTCCCAGATGCCGAAGACGAACTGTCGCCGTGCGACGAAGTCGGCCTGCATGCGCCGCACATACGCTTCCGAGTCCGCGGCCCCCTGGTGCGCATCGGGCCAGGGCATGCGCTGCTTCAGCTCGTCGCGATGGGCGTTGATGGCCGCGAACAGCGCCTCGCCGTCGCCCGGCCGGTAGCAGCGCAGCAGGATCGCTTCGCCGGCGATCGCCTCAGCGACGTCGAGCAGTTCTGGATGCGTGATCGCCGGCCGTGCGGTCATCACACGCCCTGCTTCAGGCTCGCCTCGATGAATGGGTCGAGGTCCCCGTCGAGCACCGCCTGGGTGTTGCCGATCTCGACGTTGGTGCGCAGGTCCTTGATCCGCGACTGGTCGAGCACGTAGCTGCGGATCTGGTGGCCCCAGCCGATGTCGGTCTTGGAGTCCTCCAGCTTCGCCTGCTCGGCCATGCGCTTGCGCATCTCCAGTTCGAACAGCTTGGACTTGAGCATCGCCATCGCCTCGGCCCGGTTGCGGTGCTGGCTGCGGTCGTTCTGGCTCTGCACGACGATGTTGGTCGGCAGGTGCGTGATGCGCACCGCGGACTCGGTCTTGTTGACGTGCTGGCCGCCGGCGCCGCTGGCGCGGTACACGTCAACGCGCAGGTCGGCCGGGTTGATCTCGACCTCGATCGACTCGTCGACTTCCGGGTAGACGAACACGCTCGCGAAAGAGGTGTGCCGGCGCGCGTTCGAGTCGAACGGCGACTTGCGCACCAGACGGTGCACGCCGGTCTCGGTGCGCATCGTGCCGAACGCGTACGGGCCGCTGACCTTGATCGTCGCGCTCTTCAGCCCGGCGACTTCGCCCTCGGTTTCCTCGAGCAGTTCCGGTTTGAAGTCCTTGCGCTCGGCGTAGCGCAGGTACATGCGTTCGAGCATTCCGCACCAGTCCTGCGCCTCGGTGCCGCCGGCGCCGGCCTGGATCTCGACGAAGCAGTTGTTGGGATCGAGCGGATTGTTGAACATCCGCTGGAACTCGAGGTCGGCGACCTCCTTGCCGAGCTTTCCCGCGTCCGCTTCGATAGCCACCAGCGTGGCGTCGTCGTCGTCGGCGCGCGCCATTTCGAACAATTCGTCCGCATCGGAAAGTCCGGCGGTCAGCTTGTGCAGCCGGCCGACGACGTCGTCGAGAACCTTCTTCTCGCGACCGAGCTCCTGCGCGCGCTTCGGGTCGCTCCACACGCCGGGATCTTCCAGCGCGCGGGTGACTTCGGTCAGCCGACGCTCCTTGGAGTCGACGTCAAAGATACCTCCGCAAGTCGCCGAGCCGGGTCTTCAGGTCGGCGACGTTGGCTGACAGCGCATTGATACGTTCCGCTTCCATGGTGCTTCCGCGATTCAAAGCGGCGAATTATAGGGATGCATGCTCGATGTGCAGGCTGATGCGGCGTTGGCCCTGATACTCGTCGGCCATTGGCCGGTAGGCCAGTCGCACGCGCGTCGGCAGTGGTTGCGTGCGGCGGAACCAGATGCCGCTGAAGCGGTTGCCGTCGAGTTCCAGTGTCAGCTTCAGGTGCTGTTCCTTGACGAGCCGTTGTTCGACCACGGCGAATTCGTTGTCGAACAGCGGCGGCGCAAAGCCCTGGCCCCAGATCTGGCGGTCGATTGCCTCGGTCAGCGTCAGGTTGATGTCCGACGGCGCCAGCGGCCCGTCAGTGGCGACGCGGCGCGCGAACAGTTCCGCATCGACGCTGCCGCGCGTGGCGGCCTCGAACGCCTGCGAGAAGCCTTCGTAGTGCTCGGCGGCAAGCGTCAGGCCGGCCGCCATCGCGTGGCCACCGAACTTCTCGATCATCGACGGCGCCGCCTTGGTGACCAGGTCGAGCACGTCGCGCAGGTGCAGGCCTTCGATCGACCGACCCGAGCCGCGCAGCATCCGCTCGTCGGCACGGGCGAAGGCAATCGTCGGGCGGTGGTGACGCTCCTTCACGCGCGAGGCGACCAGCCCGACGACGCCCTGGTGCCAGCCTTCGTTGAACAGCGTGATCGTGCGGCGGGTGCCGAGGCCGGCCTCGTCGAGTTCGGCCAGTGCGTCGACCTGCATGTCGGCCTCGATCGCGCGCCGCTCGCGATTCAGCTCGTCGAGTTGCCGGGCGAGTTCGAGGGCACGGACGTGAAGGTCGGTGGTGAGGCACTCGATGCCGACCGTCATGTCGGTCAGGCGTCCGGCGGCGTTGATGCGCGGACCGATCGTGAAGCCGAGATCCGAGGCGCGCGCCGTGCGCACGCTGCGACCGGCCACCTGGAACAGCGCGGCAATGCCGGGCGCGGCCTGTCCGTTACGGATCCGCTCCAGCCCGGCCGCAACCAGGATCCGGTTGTTCCGGTCGAGCGGCACCACGTCGGCCACGGTGCCGAGCGCCACGAGGTCGAGCAGCGTATTCAAGCGCGGCTGAGTGGCCTCCGTGTAGCGGCCGCGCATGCGCAGTTCGGCGCGCAGGGCCAGCAGCACATAGAACATCACGCCCACGCCAGCCAGGTTCTTGCTTGGAAATCCGCAGCCGCGCTGGTTGGGGTTGACGATGACCGCCGCGGCCGGCAACCGTTCGCCCGGCAGGTGGTGGTCGGTGATCAGCACTTCGATGCCAAGCTCGTGCGCGCGAGCAACGCCGGCCACGCTGGCGATGCCGTTGTCCACCGTGATCAGGAGGTCTGGGCGGCCTTGCGCAGCGGCAGCCGCGAGATCGACGATCTCCGGCGTCAGGCCGTACCCGTAGTCGAAGCGATTGGGCACCACGTAGTCGACGCGCGCGCCCATCATGCGCAGGCCGCGGAGGCCGACAGCGCAGGCGGTGGCCCCGTCGCAGTCGTAGTCAGCGACGATCAGCAGCCGCGCGCCGGCTTCGATACGGTCGGCGAGCAGCTGTGCGGCGTCCGTGACATGCGCAAGCTGCAGGGGCGGGATCAGGTCGCGCGCGGCCAGCTCGAGTTCGCGCAGGCTTGCAATGCCGCGCGCGGCAAGCACGCGCGCCAGCGGCGGCGCGACGCCTTCGGCCGCCAGCCGTCGCGCCGCGACGTCGTCAAACAGGCGGCGTACCAGTTGCGGCGTCATTCAACCTCAGCCAAGAGCGGCGTCAACGCGGCGCGCCGCCACAGACGCCAGGCGTCGCGGCGGCGTAGCCTTGCGATTCGCACGTGCCGACGACCGCACAACACCAGCGCCAGCTCCTCGTAGCCCGCCGCGAAGCAGGATTCGTGCAGGCTGCGCAATGCAATTTCCAGCTGCGCCAGCCGGTCAAGCCACTGGCCCCAGGCCTCGAACTGGGCCGGCGCCAGAAGATCACGGCGGATCGAGACGATATCGCCGCGCACCGCGGCACCGGCATCGTCGTCATGCAGCGCCTCGCGCGTCAGGCCTGAGGCGAGCGCCCAGCCGCGCAGCACCGGATCTGCGCCGGCCACGGCGGCAAATGGCCTTGCCGGCATGGACGCCCACGTGCCGCCGCCATGCAGCCACAGCGCGTTGACGGTGCGCTCGTGGCGCGCTTCGCGCGCATCGTTCAGCGGCTCCCGGTGCCAGCGCATCTGCACGTCGGTCAGCAGCCTGCGCCAGGCTCCGGCATCGACGCCCGCCGGCCAGTGCTCGTGCGCCGACTGCCCGAGAGCGCCATCGAGCAGCGTGGCCTGCATCGACCATGGGCACGCGAGGGTCAGCAGCCAGTGGCCCCGAAGCCGGTGCAACTGCGGCATGGCACCTGCTGCATGCTCCTGCAGCGCCGCCTCGACGTGCCGGGCCAGCACTTCCTCTTCTTCCGGCGCCGGCCGCGCGTCGTCGAGCGGCGCGACCAGCAGGCGATCTCGCGCGAAGGCAAAGTGCACCGGGTCGATGTGCCAGCACTGCGCTGCGCAGTCGGCATCGGCGTCGAGCGCACGCAGCGCGTATGGCGCCGTGACCGGCTCGCCAGTGCCGCCGAACTGCCGCCACAGCCAGGACAGGTGCGGCGCGCCGCCGGAGAAGGCCGCGACTTCAGGCACCTCGGCCCGCGCCCGTGCCAGCACCCGCGCCAGCCACGGCATGGCGGCAGCGGCAAGCACGTCGGCGGCAAGGGGCGAGGGCAGAAGGGCACCCGGTACGACGACCGTCCAGCGCATGGCCAACGATTCTACGGGCGAGCCTCGAGAGCCCCCTTCGATAGAATGCCTCGCGCCCACCGCCTCAAGCCTCCCTTTGAATCTACCCTACGAAGTCCGCATCGGCCTGCGCTACACGCGCGCCGGGCGCCGCGCGCGGCGGCGCAATGCGTTCATATCGTTCATCTCGGCAGTTTCGATGGCTGGGATCGCGCTCGGCGTGGCGGCACTCATCGTCGTGCTGTCGGTGATGAACGGCTTCGTCAAGGAAGTGCGCGAGCGCATGCTTGCGGCCGTCTCGCACATCGAGATCAGCAGCTACAGCGGTCACTTCGTTGACGCCCAGACGATCATGGCGCAGGCGAAGCGCAACCCTGAGGTGGTGGCCGCCGCGCCCTTCGTCAATGCGCAGGGCATGTTCGCGCAGGGCGACGTCGTGCGCGGCGCGCTGGTGCGCGGCGTGGACCCGGCGCTCGAGCCGGCCGTGTCCGACATCGCGCGCAGGATCAGCGGCGGCGACATCGCCAGCCTTGCCGATGGCCAGTTCAACGTGATCCTCGGCATCGAGCTGGCGCGCGCGCTGCGCGTGACCGTCGGCGACAAGGTGACGTTGATTTCGCCGCAGGGCAATGTCACGCCGGCCGGCGTCGTGCCGCGGCTGCGTCAGTTCACGGTCAGCGGCACGTTCTCGTCAGGCCACTACGAGTTCGACAGCACGCTGGCAATGATCCACCTCGGCGACGCGCAACGGCTATATCGCGTGGCGGGGCCGAGCGGAGTGCGGTTGCGGTTGAAAGACGCGGAGCGCGCGCCGCAGGTTGCCGGCGAGATTGCGTCCTCGCTCGATGCCGGCGTGCTGGTGCGCGACTGGTCGCGGCAGAACCCAACGTATTTCGCCGCGGTGCGCGCCGAGAAACGGATGATGTTCATCATCCTGACCCTGATCGTCGCGGTAGCTGCGTTCAACCTGGTCTCGACGCTGGTGATGACCGTCACCGAGAAGCAGGCCGATATCGCCATCCTGCGCACGCTCGGGGCCAGCCCGCGCAGCGTGATGACGGTGTTCATGGTGCAGGGCGCGCTTATCGGCGTGTTCGGCACCGTGATCGGCGCTGGCGGCGGACTGCTGCTCGCTAACAACCTCGACGTGATCGTGCCGGCGATAGAACGGCTGCTGAACGTGCAGTTCCTGCCGCGGGAGGTCTACTTCATCAGCAGTCTGCCGTCGGATCCGCGCGCCTCGGACATCGTGCCGATCACGGTGATCTCGCTCGTGCTGTCGCTGGTGGCGACTGTCTATCCGAGTTGGCGCGCCTCGCGAACGCGGCCGGCCGAGGCCCTGCGCTATGACTGAGGTCATCAGCGCGCGCGGGCTCTTCAAGGCCTACCGCGAGGGTGGCCTGGCGGTCGAGGTGTTGAAGGGCGCAGACCTGACTCTCGCTCCCGGCGAGATTGCCGCCGTCGTGGGGGCCTCGGGATCCGGCAAGAGCACGCTGCTGCATTGCCTGGGAGGGCTCGACGACCTGGACGGAGGCTCGGTGAAGGTGGGCGGGCGCGACCTCGCCAGATTGTCAGACAAGAAGCGCGGCGATTTGCGCAACCGCTCGCTCGGGTTCGTCTACCAGTTCCACCACCTGCTGCCGGAGTTCACCGCACTGGACAACGTGGCAATGCCACTGGCCATCCGCCGGCAGCCGCTGCAGCAGGCGCGTGAGCAGGCGGCCGAGGCGCTCGCCGCGGTCGGCCTGGGCAGCCGGCTCGAGCACCATCCAGCGGAACTCTCGGGCGGGGAGCGCCAGCGCACCGCGATCGCGCGAGCCATCGTCACCCGACCCGACTGCGTGCTCGCCGACGAGCCGACCGGCAACCTGGACCGCGACACGGCGCGTGCCGTATTTGACGTGTTCGTCTCGCTGGCCAGGAGCCGCGGTACCGCGATCGTCATCGTCACGCACGATCCGGAACTGGCTGGCAAGTGCGGCCGAGTGCTGCGACTCGTGGATGGGCGGCTCAGCGCGGCCTGAGTCGCTCGGCGATCCTGACTCCCCCCGATAGGCGATGCCCGTCCCCGGCATGAGGGCGGCGGCAGTCGGCGTCGCCTGCGCGCTCACGCTGCCTAGGCTTGCTGTGCGCCGCATTACGAAACGTGCGCTGCCGATTGCCACTTCGAACTGGACTGCTCCGCATAGGTTCCGGCCGGCAGCCGACACATACCGGTTAGCGCCGACCATACCGCAAATGCGTGATGACGAGCTAGGTTCATACATCCCGGGCTCCGTCGCTCATCCCGACACCGCGACGGCTTTATATGAAAGTCAAACACTGGCGCGTACACGCCTGCCCCCAATGCGGCGCGAAGGTCTGGCGCGTGCACCGTCATCTCAGCGACCAACTCGCGTCGCTCTTCAAGAATGTTCACCGCTACCGCTGCCGGGACGTCGACTGCGGGTGGGAAGGCACCTTCGCGCGACCGCCCCGACGCACCGCCACGCGGAGATCGTTGGTTGCGAGGTGGACCCTCGCGGGACTGGCTGCTTCGCTGGTCGTCATGGCCGTCATCAGGCTGCACCCTGACCTGCGGGTCGTCGAGGCGCGACCTGGGATCTGCGAAATAGAGACGGCGCCGCGCTACGTGCCCTCCGGAGAGAGCTACGACGGATTCGAACTGGCGCAGGATGAAGTGACCAAAGCCCCGGCCAGCGCCGGCCTATCGGTGCGCCAGGGGTGCGCGTGGGGCGTGCCTGGGCGGAGCCCCTACAAAGGTTCGGTGAAGGAAGCGCTGGTCGCGGCACGACTGCCGGAAGAGGTGGTGAGCAAGATCGACTCGATGGTCGCGCACGGAGTCGTCAGCGATCGAGTCGAGATTCGTCGCGATTCGATCCGCACGGTGAACGGCAAGCGGCACTTCGACACGAAGATCCTCGCGATGGGATTCGGCCAGACGCTCTGCTTTGCTACGCAGGTCAATTTCCGCCCCGGGCACGTCGAGGTCGCAGATCTTTACGACGCCCAGGACGCGACGGGCACCAACTACGCGGTCATGATTCCTTACGTCTGCGGAAACGTCTCGGTGCTCGCAGAACGGGCGGAGCGCCCCGAAGCCGAGGCAGGCGGCGGAACCGGGTCGGGTATTACTGAACCGGGAAGAGACGGGACACGACGTCCCAGCTTGGTGGCCGGCGGCCACGGGGTGTGGGTCGCGCCTGAACGGGGAAGCCTGTTTGCAGGACCTCCAGGCACAGGAGGCGGGACCTCCGCTGGCGGTGGCACGACGGGCGGTGGCAGCCCGGGTGGAGGCACCTCCGGCGGAGGGGGAAGTAGCGGCGAGATATGCCGGCCCGATAACCGCGTGCAGACCGTTCCGGAGCCTGGGACCATCGCCATCTTGGTAGCGGCCCTGGCAGCGATGGCATTCAGCACGCGCATCAAGCGCCGGCATGATCGCGATCGACGGGAGCGCGAATGAAGCGTCGCCGGTTGCTGATGACCTGGCTTGCCGGCTTCGTGGCAACGCTGTCGACTTCGCACGGTCCCTGTGCGGCTGGCGCAAAGGGCGTTGAGTCCGGGACAGCGACATCTTCGACGCGCGCACAGCCGACGGCCGAGGTTGCCGTTCTTCTCAAAGAGGCGATGCGCGGTGACGTTCAGGCGCAATACGACCTTGCCGTCGCGCTCGACTGCGGATGCGGTGTGCAGCGAGATCGCGCCGAGGCCGTCGAGTGGCTGCGCAACGCGGCCGACCGGGGGCATGTCGGCGCGCAGAGCGCGTTGGGATGGAAGTACATGACAGGCGATGGCGTGCCTCAGGACGACAAACTGGCCTTCGCGTGGTTGCGCCGGGCCGCGGAGCGCGGCAACACATCGGCGCAGAACAACTTGGGCATTCTTTACGCGCAAGGCCGCGGAGTCGAGGCCGACCCTGCCGAGGCGGAGAAGTGGTTCCGAAGCGCCGCCGACAAGGGGGCGGCTGACGCGCAGCGCAATCTGGAGGCCTTGCTGGGCGGCCGCCGCCGCGATGTGCGCCGAAGTTCGGATCTGCCACTGCGGCGAATTTGAACAACCAGTTCTTCGAGGAGACGCGAGCCACGGCGGACCGCGCCTCGTGACCCGTGAACACGTCTGTTCGGCCGTCGTGCATTTAGATGATTGACGCCGGTTTCCCCAGCTGAAAGCATCGTTGTCGAGACGCGGTCGCTGTGGGCCGCTCCGGAATGCGATGCGACAGAAGGTGTCGGGCAGGCAGACCCCGGCAACGCATGGCGGAAAGGCTCGAATCAATCCGCTAGTCACCTCGCCCTACCGGGACTGGAACTGCTGAGGGGCAGGGCGATGACGAAACAGGTTGCGGCGCCGGATTCTTACGCGATGCGGCGTGTTGGCCCTGCTTCCGCGACTCGTTCGGCGTTTGTCGATTCCGTCCGATCCCGTTGGCACTTGATCGCAGTCGTCGCCGCCGGGCTCTTGTTCGGCGCGTCGGCGATGGCAGCGGGCCCGCTGCAACTGTCGTCGTTGACGCCGCCTGCCGGAAGTCGCGTTGCTGCCGACGGGCCAGCAAGTTCTCCAGCAAGCGCCTACGCGCAGCATCTGGCGCGGTTGATCAACGATTACCGCGCGAACAAGGGACTGGGCCCACTGGAACTGGTCTCCGATCTCACCGGCCTTGCTTCGGAGCACGCTTTGCAGATGGCCGAGGAGCGCCGACTGAGCCACGCTGGTTTTCGGGATCGGTTCGACCGCACCCGCGCTCGCATCTGCGTCGAAAACGTCGGCGTGAACTTCCCGCACGCGGAGGCGCAGCTCGATGGCTGGCGCGCCTCTGCCGGCCATCATCGAAACCTGCTCGAACCCAAAGTGGTTCGGATGGGCATCGCGATTTCGCACAGGTTTGTCACCTTCTTCGCCTGCAGCTGACGCCGGGCGCTCGCAAGTGCGAGATGCACGTGGCGCTGTGCCACTGCGCGCCGGGTGCACAGACTCAATCGGCCGCGAATAGCGCGGCCGAGTCAGAATGTCTCGACGGTCTTCCTGGGTGACGTTGCACCTGCAGGACAGAGAGTGTGATGGTGGAGGCGGCGGGAATTGAACCCGCGTCCACGAGTGTTCCTCAGGCAGTTCTACATGCGTAGCCGACCTATTTGAGTCTCGCCGTGCGTTTAGCCAGTCGGCAGGCCGACGCACAGCCAGTCACTGGATCTCGATGTCCGGCGTCGTGACTCCACCGGCATCCAGCCTCTGTGAATGTCGCTGCTGTTGCTTGCGCAACCTAGCCCAGGGGCCAGCTAGTGCAGCGTCTCGCCGGGTTTAGGCGGCGAGAGCGAAACGCTCGTCGTTGGCGTTTGTAGTGTTCCAGATGGATTTACGAGGTCACTGGTCCTCGGCATGCCCTGCGCTGATTCGCTACCCGCGTCGAAACCAGGTCGCCCCCAGCATTTGGGATTGTACGACCGTAAATGGGTCACTTCAGCGCGAAATCAACCCTCGTCGGCGGCAGCTCCTTGGCATCACCGGAGCCATCGAGCAGCGGGGCGACCAGGAAGAGCCGTTCGCGGGGGACCTTGCCCTTGTCGCTGAGATAGTCGCGCACCGCTGTGGCGCGGTCGTTGGCCAGCTGGCGCAGGTCTTCTTCGCCCGCCGTCACCGTCTTCATGATCAGCTGCTCCATCTCCGCGGCGGGGATCGACTTCGCCATCCCGAGGAAGTTGCGCGGCTTGTCGGGGATGCTTGCGGCCTCGTAAACGCGGCCGATCAGCCGCTCGCGCTCGCTGGTCGCGACCGTCACCGTCTTCGGATCGACGCTCTGGCCGGCGCGCACCAGCTCCTGCGCCTTGGCCGCGCGCAACTTGGCATCGAACTTGTCGCGGCGCAGGGCCTCGGTGTCGGCTGCTGCCAGCGCGCGGCCGGTGATGTTCAGCCGAAGCGCCGGGCGATCGTTCAGGGCCTTGGCCAGCGTATCCAGTTTTTTCAGCTCCGCCTCGCGGAGCACCGCAGCGCCCGGGTCGAAGGCAACGTAGCCTAGATCTTCGCCGCCGCCGCCGAACGCTGCCGAAAGGGCCGTGAACGGTGCCGTGATGATCTTCGTCAGCAGGTTGACGACCGCTTCCCCGATGACGCTGCCAATCGAGAACTCCGGGTTGTCCAGCGATCCTGATATCGGCAAATTGAGAT